>JAGHSX010000089.1 GCA_018065645.1 Candidatus Scybalousia scybalohippi | reverse complement strand
GTGTGCCTATATTTCCATATCCACAAATTAAAATATCCATATTATTTACCTTTCTATGTACATAAGCCTAATATTGAGATATTAGGCTTACAAAATTTATTGTTCAATAGTTGCATCTTTTACAATTTCTTCAATGGGTTCTTCTTGAACTTCTTCTGCTTCCCATTTTTCACTTCTGCGTAAACTACCATTAGAATCCATAATCACTGTAACTGACCAACCTAAAGTTGCATTACCCATATCTTTAGCCATTTGACTATGGAATTGCTTTGTTGCTTCTGCTAAAGTATCAAAAGCCATTGGAACAGTTCTATTTTCTGCTTGCTTTTCTTTGTTGTATTGTATTGTTACAACATAAAATCTTTCTTGCATAATTTATAACTTCCTTTCTTATTACGAAATAGAAATAATTCTCGCATATATTTTTACTGAAATCTTTGTATTATTTGTATACAAATACATATTGTTGTTATAATAGTTTAAATCTAAACTTAAAGTTGCACTTGGTGTAGTGTTAGTTGAATAAAAAATTGGAATAGCATCATTTTTACTTCCTAATGTTTTATAAAATGGATAATATTTGCTAGTAGAAGGTATTCCATCATAAGTAACTTGAATTAACATTTCTATATCATCTGTTGCTTTAGTTACATTTGCTAGTGTCAATGGATAAATAATTGTACTACCATTTGGTAAATTGGCTTCATAAATAACAGTCCATTTTTTTGTTAATTCATCAAAGTCAATATTTCTATTAAAATTGCTAGAGTATACTTCTAAACCACTACTAGCAAACACCTTACCAACCAATCTAGAAGCACCATTCACAACTAATTCTTTTAAGTTAGCCATAATTGTCTCCTTGTATTTTAATATATGTACAAAAGGGTGTAAAACACACCCTTTTATATTTAATATTCTATAAAATCTTTAGCTATATAGCCAATTTTAGTTTTACTTACTTTATCATTTGTTACATTATCTACTCTTAAATACAAATCCATGTATCCAGTTGTAACTCCAGTATTTGGATATGCTGGTATACCATTATTCCAAACATTCCAACACCCTATTGCTCCAAACCAGTTACCATTACTTGCATTTGCTATACATAAATAAGTATATGAATTTAAACGATATATTCCACCACCAACAGTAGATGTAGAATATCCACTTGTTGTAATTCTAGTAATTAAAGAAGAACTAGGATTTACTTCTTGCCAAGTTCCACCCATAGGATTTGTTTGTTGTATCCATCTGTGTTTAACTTCTGCATCGTTTACTGTAGATTTTTGTTTTACCATCATTTCCCAATTATCTACTTGGTCACACAACGATACATTAAACCATCTATCTGCATCTTTATATACAGAAGTAGCAAATGTATCTGTACTAGCAAACAATTTACTAGCAGGATTATTATGATGGAATATTCTTATCCAAACACTACCATCAGGTTCTACATAAAAATTAGGGTCATATTTACACATTAGAGTAGATGAAAATACACCTTGTACTATACCATTTTTATATACACTCATATTAACTACTCCTTAAATTCATATGCAAGCATTGTACCATTATTAGCAATTGAAGCAGAAGTACGATATAATTCTTTAACATCATCTGCTGACAATAAAGTTCCATATAATCTAAAATCAGTTATAGAACCGCCTGTCCATTTATAATCAGTAGTTGTATTCCAACCAGATATAAACAATCTTGAACCTTCAATTCTTTTTGGTGTTGCAGTACCTACTGCTACACCATCTATATATAAAGTTGCGGTTGTGTAATAATCACATACAAGAACATAATGATGCCATGCACCTTGATATGGAGTAACTGATATAGGAACTCCATTTTTAACAAAAGGATTGCTATGCCCATCACCTGTGTTTAAGTGAAAATGGTCACTACCTGGATATATATTAAGATGGTTTCCATCATAATAACCCCAAGCCATTTTACCATCCATATTATCAATTTTACTCCACCAACTAATTGTATATTTAGTTGCAAAACCTAAAGTGTTCATACCTTTTGCTTGAATATATGTTTGATTATTAGTCATGATAGATGCACCACTATATCTAGGAGATGTAATATCCATTCCAATTGTACCAGTAATTGTACCATCATATCCATATCCACTACAATCATATTCAATATTATTATTAAAACCTAAATTTGTATACATTGGGTCTGATGTACTAGGACACCATGGCGTTGCTTTTGTACCTTCTTCCATTTTGTACCAATTGGCTGTTACATTACTACCTGCGGTACTTTGTGCTTTAAATGAATAACTTGTTATCATAAAAATATTAGTACTTGGTGCTGTAAATGTAATTGTTGCATTTGTATCTGATGTGCTAGAAATATCTGCAATCATACTCCATGACCAATCTGTTTTATATATATAAGTTTTTAATCTAGTACCTTCTGAAGCGGCAACATCAGATATATGTCCATTTACAGTAAATGTGTATGTTTTTCCTTGTGTCAATGTAACAGTTCTAGTGCCAAAACCATAAGCACTTGCAGTTGTGTTTACATAGCTGTTATTAATTAAATTAGGATTGCCAATACCATTATTATCTAACTTATAATGTAAAACTAATCCTTTGGAAATTTCTTTAACCTCTTTAGCAGATAAACAGTGGTTATATATTCTGAAATCACAAACACTTCCATAATAAGCATAAATATTGCCCGTGCAATGAAAACATCCAATACCTAGACCATTTCCATCTGTGTATGTTGGCATTGTTCCACTAAATGTATGTTCAGATACTTGAGCACCATTCTTATAAAGCTTAATATTATTACCTGATTTAGTAAACGCTAAATGCGTCCACTCCCCACCAGTCACTGGAATTGAGTAAGCAGAAGACCCAAACCTAACAGTACATGAAGTAGAACTAGAACACTGTAATCCGTATCCAAATGCTCCTGCATCAGCCCTTCCATTAGTAAAAATATACTGTGCCGCAGTTCCAGTGTATTTTGTCTTAACCCATACTGCCCAACTGAAGTTATCTATATAATTAAAATCTGTAGCATTATAATAAATCACATTACCTACATTGCCATTAAATAATGCACATTTGCCCATTTTACCTGCACTATCCCATGCGTTTGGTGAACCTAGCATAGTTATATTACTTAATCCTTGATTCCTTATATCACCGTTAAGGGGTAGCCAAACTTGTAAACTCATTGGTTTCCTCCTTTCATTTAAATATTTTAATATGTACATGGGGGATTGCTCCCCCATTATGTTATACAAAAACAAAATCTAAACATTCGTTAGTAGAATTGTATTTTAGAATTACTTTGTTTGCAATTACAAATTGTGTAGCATTAGTTTCCAAGCTTCCAGAAGCAGAAGAACCAACGCTAGCTAATTGCGTATTATCTGGAGCAACAAAAGTAACAGTAGGCATAGCATTCATGCCCTTAACACCTAATGAACCAGCTTTGTTATGGTCACCAATAGCCGCATCATCACCAACAACATTCCATGTTCCATTAGCAAATGTTAAAGAGCCAGTTAAAGTACCGCCAGTTACATCAAGCAATGTTTTACCGTTCCATGTAGGGTTGTTACCGTTCTTGTACAATGTTAAACCAGTACCAGTAGAACCATTATGTTCAATAGTTAAATCACCAACTGCACCAGATTTAGCACCTGCGGCACCTCTTCTACCAATCAACCATTGACCATCAACAGTACCTTCATTTATACTAGTGCATCCTAAAGCAATAGTTGACCATCCACTTGCTAAAGACTTACCAATTCTAATTCCTTCGTTATAACTATTATTTTGAAGTCCATATATGCATAATGCACCATTTGATAAAGCGGCGTAATCTGCAACTCTAAAGGTTGCACTTGCTTCTAATTTAATTCCACTTTTATCATAATTTGGTGACCTATCTGCTGTTAATACTAAATCTTGGTTAATTCCACTTTCTATTGCAGTTACATTTTCAATCCAATGATAATCCATATCCAATGTAGCACCAATAACTTTAATTTTGTCATTGTCACCAATTTTAAGACCTACATCTATGTCAGAAGACAATGTATCACCAAGTTGATTTACATATTGTGTATATTCTCTTTCTTTAAGTTTACCAATAACAACATTATCGTTACCAATAGAAACTTTTAATGTTTTTTCTTTACTACCATAATCTGAACAAGCAGACAAAATTATTTTATCTCTAGTAGAAATTTTAGCCGTACTGTGAATAATTCCTCTTACATTACTTAAATCCGCATCTATAACATCACCTATGCTAATATGGTTAGCATAAGAAATTAATTTTATATCATGTCCATATAATTGTGCATAAGCTGATTTTAATTCCAAAGTAGCATCGTTTCCCATTATAACAGCTTCATTTCTACCGTGCATCCATATATTTCCTTGTACAGATGCATAAGCATTTGTTGCAGAAGTAAAATCAAAATCATGTGCTTTTACATACATTTTGGAATCAGATGTTTCAATAGAATTAACTCTTTTATCGTGCAAAGGTCTAGTTTCTAAAGAATATAAAAACAACTTGCTTTCAGTGGGAACTCCAGAAGAAGAACGAAACTTAAAATAAAATGTATTTCCTGCTTTACGACTTGCATAAAAAATATCACCTAATGCTGGGTACTTGTGAGTGTCAAATTGTATGCTATGAGTTGCACCACTAGCATCATCATACTGAACTTCACACAGTTCATTAGGTAAATCTATATAACTCCACATTAAATCAAAAATGGCATAATCTGCATCTGATGATGCAATGGTTAGAGAGTATTCATAACCATACCTTGACGAGTATTCCCTTGTTAACCAACGACCAGTTTTTAAAGACATAATTTCTGCAAAATTACCATCGTTTCGATATATTTTTCTATAACTAGTGCCACTAATTAAAAATCCCGAATCTTTATTTCTGATTTCTGATATATTATAACCAACATCACCATCATGAATAAATTTTAATCTAGTCTTGCCATCGAGATAGTTTACACCAGTTCTCTGACCATTTTTAACACCATTAGTATGAATACCGCCAGCAAACCAAGCATTGCCATTCCAATCGAGCGTGTAAGCATTAGACCTAGCATTGTCTGCTGTGCCGTTACCTACGATGTCGACATATTTATTTGCTGTGTCTGCGATATTAAATTTACCTTGTGCGTGTTGATATTCTCCACTTGCTGTTGTAAAATAACCTTCTGCGTGAGATGCTTTACCATTTGCTGTTGTGGCTTGATTTTCTGCATGAGAGAACATACCATTTGCTGTTGTGTTGTCACCTTCTGTATGAGAGTATGCACCAATTGCTTTTGTGTTATATCCTTCTGCATGGGATACATTACCACCTGCTGTTGTGCCATCACCTTCTGCATGAGAAGCGATTCCAGTTGCTGCTGTATTATTTCCAACAGCCACAGAATTTGTACCTACTGTAGTACCAGCTTTTCTGTTTAAACTTAAACTGCCAGTACCAGTAGGTTTAACTTTGGTCATATAAGTACCACTAATGCTATTTCCACTACCATCTGCTAATGCTCTATTAGCATATCCGTTAGCATCACCTTCTGCAAGTCTGTGCCATGTGGAAACACCAATATCAGTACCACCAGCATCGTTTCTTCTCCACCAAACACCATCACCATCTTGTGTAGCAAATGCTAATTGAGAGTTCCAATTCGTAGTACCGCCATTCCAGTCAGTAGAAATAATATGCCACCACTTGTTTGCAGTTGGTAAAGCACCAGTAGTGCCACTAATACACATTGCTGACCAATAACCACTATTAGAAGTATTAACTGAACTACCTCTAGTTACATTAAATGTATTGCTTTCATCTTTAACTTTATATCTTCCTTCATCTTGATAAAAATTACCATCAATTACAACGCTTAATTGACCTGCACTTGGGCAATTATCTCTAAACGCAATATCTCCACCACTTGTTGTATGCCAATCTGTTAAAACATTACCAGTTTGTACACCCCAAGTTGCAGTACTTTGTCTTGAAGCGAATCCTAAAGGAACACTAGAAGTAGTAGCATTGCCTAAAAATCCATTAGTTGCAGTTACAGAACCTGCATACCATCCGTTACCACTCCAATCTAATGTATATGCGTTTGAACGAGCAGATTCAGATGTACCATTACCTACAATATGCAGATACTTTCTTGCATTGTTACCATGGCTAGTATCAATAGGATTAGTATCTTCAATGTTAAACATACCATGCACAAATTGTGCACGACCACTTGCAATAGTTCTATCACCAAAAGCAGATGACATCAATGCGGTATCTGTTGTTTTTGTAAGTTGTCCAATAGCAGTAGAAGTACCACCGTTTGCTACAGCACCAGTACCCATTGCTATGGAATAATCTCCTTTAGCTTCTGTTGTTATACCAGCTATACCAATACCAGTTGCAAAGCTACCTTTACCTGTTGCTATTGTTGCCCCAATAGCAACTGCACTATTATTTAATGCTCTTGCATTCATACCAATAGCAAAAGAACCTTCTCCTGAAGCATCTGCACCATTACCAATTATAGTAGAATGAGCACTACTACCTGGCCTGATTAAGGGAGTTACATTGTTTCCCCATTTTAACAAATTTAAATCTGGTAAGTTAATTGTTAAAGGTACTTTTTTAATTGTGATAGTATGAGAAGTTTTTGTGGTATCAGTTGTAAATAACTGAATTTCTCCTGCGTTTCTATGATAATCTTGTGCTATACAGAAAGGTACTGTTAATACACCATTATTATTAGCACAACCTAAAAATAATGTGTTACCAATTGCTTGCCATTCGTAATATCCACCACCACTAGATGTTTGTTCATGGCTTTCATAGAATAAATCATATTCAGTACCATCAAATGTTACTTTATATAAAGCATTGAAATCAAATGGAATTGTGAAAGGATTCTCCGCACTAGCAAACCAATCATTATCTCCATCTTTAGATACTGCAACAATTTGATTATTAATAAGTGTTACAGGTGTACCATATTCAACAGTAAATGGAAGATTCTTTGCTTTGATGTTTCCATCAACATTAACATCTTTTGTGTTTAATACTCCCCTTAAAGTTCCACCACCTAAAGATAGCTTATCATCCCATTCTGATTGTTTTGCATTTGTGGGAATACTATAACCACTAGTATAAGTTACATTAATATTACCAGTACTAGTGATAGGACTGTTAGAAACAGTTAAACCAGTTGGCATTGTTAAACCAACACTTTTAACAGTACCACTAGGAGAAGCTTGTACTGCTTTATCAACATATTCAGTTGTAGCAACTTTTGTTGAATTATCTCCTTGTGTTTGTGTAGTGGCAAAAGTGTCACCAACAAAACGAGAAGAACCACGAACTATTAAAGAACCTGTATTTATGCCATCGGCTGTAATATCACCACTAACAACACCACCGCTTAATGGTAAATATGTGTTAGTAATGATATTTCCATTGCCGTCTTTTATTGCTTTTATGTCGTAAGTAGTGCCATTAGGCAGTTTAATTTGAGAAATATCTGCCATATTTAAACACCCCCTTATTCACTTGCTTGGCTAGTTGTAACTTGATTGTTAGTAAGAGTAGGAGTAATAGTTTCCTTTGTACCAGCAAATGTAGAAGTAATAGTACCAGTAGGAGTACCACTAACTGTATATTCTGCTTCTGTACCACTAAATGTAGAAGTTACACCGCCAGCAGGAGTATAAGTACCAGAAACACTAGCACTACCATTAGAAAATGTAGGTGCACTTGCAGTTACAGTTGCTTTTGTTCTACTAGGCAAAGTTACACTTTCTTTTGTATAAGTAGGCATAGTAACTTGTTCTGCTGTGTAACTAGGTGCTGTACCAGTTACATCACTTACAGTTAATATTTCATTTGAAACAGTAAATCCATAAGTGTGTGGAGTTGTACCAGCAGTAAAACTAGAAGCTGTATAACTTCCATCTGTCCATTGAGAAGCAGTATAAGAGCCAGAACTAGACATAGAATACAAATCTATATCTGTAGAAGTGCTGTCTTTTACTGAAATCGCAGGAGCAGAAACATTACCAGTAACACTACCAGTAGAAGAAATAGTTGCTTGAGTTCCACTAAAGCTAGAAGTAACTGTACCTTGTGGAGTATTGTTTCCTTTACTTTCTAAACTGTCACCAGCAAATGTAGAAGTTACTGTACCTTGTGGAGTATATTCCGCACCAGTAATTGTTACATTAGAAGTTACTGTATGTGTATGTGTCTTTTTAGAATAATCACTTAAATCTACTTTAGTAGTACCAATTAATTCCCAACTATAAGATTTAACTCCACTAACTTCTTTTTCGACTGTAATATATTCATCAAAAATATTATCTTGTTCTGTGTCGTCCAATGGTACTAAATAAATTTTTCCCATTGTGCTTTTAGATGCCGTAGGTAATTGTTGCACTGTAATTAATTCAATACCTAAAGCAATTAAATCTCTTGCACCCTTGTCCACAATATCATATGTGACATTATTGGGTAATGTAATTTGACTAATATTTGCCATAACATAATTCCTTTCTATTGTTTAGTAAATATTAAAGTATCAGAAGTTTCATCCATTAATAAGTCTAGTAATAAAGGTTTGTCTAACAAATCATTGTAAGAACCACTTAAAGCTACAACAGACAAATCTTCTTTTGTAATCATATTATTTGTAAAAACTCCATTGTCAGTAAAATTCATAAACACAGCGTCGCTATATTTATCTACTGAACTAATTTCATTAATTTTTTTTGGATTATTATAAAACTCGACTAAGGCATTTTGAGATTCATATAATTCAACACTAACTTTTCTAGGTTTATCTCTGTTTTCTTCAGATATTTCAATACCTAATAAATGTGCCAAGTCTTGATAGTATCCTTCTTCTGTTAACAAGTACAAAATATTGTTTTCTATTCCATTTAAAGTACTATCATATACAGTATTTTTGGTTTCAAAACTACCTAAATTAGATTCTGTAGAACTTATATATAAATCTGCATATTGCTCACTACCACTTACATTTTCAATTTCACTAGTTACCCTTAATCTAACAGACCAAGGAGTTTCATAATTGATAGGTCTAATTTTACCATAATACAAAGAACTTTCATCATCGTACAAAACACTATCATAAGTTTTCTTAATTAAATACTTATCTTGTTTTGTTTCATCCAATCTATCAATTTTTTCAATGATTTGAGTAATTATATCTTTACTAGGGTCTGTTGGTGTTTCATAATCAGATTTATCACTTTTTACAAGAACCAAAGGATTTCTCATAAAAGTCCAGACTTCTTTATCACCATCTATTTCAACACCATGCACTGCAACGACTAATCTAGTTGTTACATTATAATTAATCTTATCAATCGTCATTTCTAACGATTCCCAAGGAATGACACAATTGTTATCTTCATCTAAAATCATGAATACAGATTTTTCTGTACTAGAATTTGTAAAGACAATTGTTTTAGAATAATCAAGCCATTCGTTTGAAAAATCAAAATGAGCAGTATGAAAATTCACAGAATCAGATATAATAATCTTTGAATGATTTGTGCATTGAATATTTAAGCCTTCAACTGAAAAATTATATAGCAAGATTATTCTCCTTTCTTAATTTATTTTATAAATTGAGATACTGCATAAACAATTGCTCCAATACCCATAACAGTTCCAAACCAATTATTCTTTAACCAAGCAACAATATCAATTTTTGACTTATCATCAATATCATCAATTTTATTTTCCATAATTTGGAATCTGTCATTTGTGGTTTTGTCAACTTGTGTGATTTTGTTGTTCAACCCTTCAACTGTTTTTGTTAACTCACTAGAAATTTTGTTGCTATCTTTTACACTTTGAGCCAATTCTACCATTGTTGTTTGCATCACACTCATTGTTGAAGACAGCTTTTCATTTGTGTCAACCATTTGTTTTGTTAATACATTGTTTTCTGTAAAATCAATTTTTAATTGATTAATATCTTTTTCGATACCTTGTATTCTGTCATATTCAAGGTGTTCTACTTTTTTCTTTAAATCTTGAATATCTACTTC
>JAGHSX010000029.1 GCA_018065645.1 Candidatus Scybalousia scybalohippi | reverse complement strand
GCGATACACATATTAAAAGTCAATAACATTTTTTTAATTTTTTAATTTATTTTTTTTGACGTTAAAAAAAGCCCTTAAAATAAGGCTTTTTTGTAGTGGGTAAAATTGATCAATTTTAGGGTTTTGGTGGGGTACTCGTTAAAAAATTATTGTTTTTTTGTTCTGTTTTTGTTCTGTGTTTTTGTGTGTTTTTTTGGTGTGATTTTCTTGTGGTTTTTGGTGGTGTTTTTGTGTGTGTTGTGTGGGGCGTTTTTGGGGCGTTTGGCGTGCGTTCTGTTGTGGGTGTTTGTGCTTGTCTTTCGCTCTGTCTTTTGTCGCTCTGTGTGGCTCTCTCTGTGTGTGGTGTTGTGTCTTGTGTTCTGTGTCTGTTCTCTGTGTCTTGTTTGGCTCTCGTTCTGTGTCTTGTCTTGTTGTCTTGAAATCTGTTTCAAGTTGTCCGCCGTCGGTGGTGGTGGCTCTGCATCTGTTGGCGGTGGCTCGGTGTTCTTGTTCTGTGTCTTGTGTTCGTGGTCGGTTGTCGTGGTTGTTCGGTGGGTGGTCGGTGGTCGTCTGTCGGTGTCTGTTGTTTCTCGTTTTCTTGAATTGCTTTCAATGTGGAAAACTTAAAAATAAAATTGTAGAAAACTCGCACACACTCATCCCCATACCACGAAAACAGAAACACACCCCACCCATTCATTAGGGAACGGCGTGGGCTCTCGAAAAAAATCTGCGAACTCTTTTCGCACGTAAATTCCACATAAAATAGGGCTTTTAGCCACTTTTTGCACAAAAAAAGTGCTTTTTTAAGCACTTTCTACACGTTTTTATAGCCATTTCTACGCATTGTTTCCAATTTTCGTTGGTATTTCACCATATTATAGTGTTTTTGGCTGTCATAAAGTTGTTTTGTAGCTAAACATTTGTCGTAAGTCTTATCAAAATCGTAAATTCTGAACTTCGAACAACTTTCGTAGTTCCATTCGTAAACATTTCTTAAACTACAATAGGGAACTTCGTTATGTAAGTACCTATGCCACGGTTCAAATACATCGACTACTGTTGTATCAAATACAATGCCTTCTACTGATAATCTTTGAATATCGTAATCTACACACCAACCAACGATAGTATTTTTGCCTACAAAGTCATAAATCTGTTGTTTTAGATCATCTATGGTAGGATATTGCTCATATTCTAACCAATTTTCCTTTTCTTTTGATTTTTGGAAGTTAGGGTTGATGAAAGAGTGCAAAGTATCACTAATTTCATCGTTTTTTACCTTTACACAGCAAATTTCTATGATTCTTCCGTGCAATTTAGTGCAATTTACGTCTATAAGAACATAATCACTTGTAGTTTTCCATTTATAGTTCAACATTTAAGCAAATTATATCACTGTCAATGAAAGAGTGCGACATGTGGCATTAACTTTCGTTATACAATGATATTGCTAGAAGTGGGTAACCACCTAGTAAGCACCTGTTGAGGTGTTTTTTTATACCCCTTTTTCGTTGGTACGGTCGTAGGCGAGTGGACGCAAAACCTGACATCTATAAGGTTAGCCTTCGGAGGTGTTTATAATTGACAAGAAATAAGATTTATAAAAGAAAACAATGGAAATTGGTGCGTGAAGAAGTCTTAAAACTAGACCACTACGAATGTGTGAGATGTAATCACACATTTTTTAATAAAAAGGGTGATAAAAAACTTGAAAAGGCTGTTTTGGTACATCATATCTACCCAGCCAACGATTATCCACAATATATGTATCAAATTTGGGTAAATGGTAAACGAAATTTAGTTTCACTATGTAATGACTGCCACGAGGAGTTGCATGGACGTAAATTTAACCCAAGTGAACACTTTATCAACGAAGAAAGGTGGGACTAATGGCAAAAAAGAAAGAATTTAATTTTGAAAAGGCATATGCTGACATTCTTACACAAGCTAAAGAGAGTGGAATGTATGATGATATGATTTTTCAAACCTTAATGAGAGAGTTTAAGAGCATTAATGATTTGTGCGTAAGACTTAAAGAAGATATTGATAGTATGCCAGTATCTGATAACGAAGAAGGTTATAACGGACAACTTAAACTAAAATCAAACCCTGTCATTAAAGACTATATCGCAGCACAAAAGAATTTAGTAAATATTAGTGGTGCGTTAGAGAAAAAGTTAGCAAATGTTGATATAAAAGCCGATAACGATATGTTTGACTAATGATTGGTTGCAAAGAAATTGATGAATACATCACAAATGTAGAAAAAGGCATTGAAAAAGCCGATGATGATGTACGAAAACAATGTGAATTAGTTAAAAAAGCGTTTGCTAACGAAAGTATTTATGTAGATAAAGAACAACTTGCTGGATATTTGAAAATCGGTCATATGATGTTCAAAACATTATATCCTTGGCAAATTTTTGCCACAGCGTGTTGTTTATGCACCTATACAAAAGAAAATAAGCCCAGATGGTATTGGGCTTTATTTATGATTGGGCGTGGTGCTGGAAAAGATGGAACTATTGCTTGGTGGGGTTTATGTTTGACAAGCAAATTTAACAAAATTCAAAAATATGATGTTGATATTTGTGCAAACAACGAAGAACAAGCAGTAAGACCAGTTAAAGATATTACAGAGTTCCTAGAACGTCCTGAATTATACGAAAAGAGTAAGAAAACTTACAAATGGACTATTGAGGAAGTTAAAGGACTTGCAAATAAAGGTAGAGTTAAAGGGCAAACAAACTCACCAAAGGGCAAAGATGGACTTCGTACAGGTTGTGTAATCTTTAATGAAGTTCACCAATATACCGATTACGGACAAATTAAGGTATTTACTACTGGTTTAGGTAAGGTAGCTCACCCAAGACGTATTTCGTTCACCACTAACGGTGATGTGAGAGAAGGTGTACTTGATGATTACCTATACAATGCCGAGAAAGTCCTAAATGGCGAAGAAGCCGATAACGGACATTTCTATTTCTTATGTAGATTAGATTCTAAAGAAGAAGTAGATAACGAAGAAAATTGGTATAAAGCCAACCCTAGTCTTGTTTATAACGATACGTTATTAGATGAAACTAGGACAGAATACTTGGAATGGAAGAAAGATCCATACAAGAATAGTGCGTTTATGACTAAACGTATGAATTTGCCTATTGCTGCTGATGAAAAAGCAGTAGTTGATTATGACTATATTAAAGCCACTAATCAACCGATGATTGATTTAACTAAAAAGTGTTGTGTAGTTGGTGTCGATTTATCGAGAACTACGGATATGTGTAGCGTGAGTGCTTGGTTCAAAATCAAGGACAAACGCTATGTTATCAATCATTCATGGATATGCACACAATCTAAAGACTGGGAAGAAATTACCGCAAAAGATAATTTCAAGACTTGGGAAGAAATGGGGTTATTGACTATCGTTGATAACTTTGAAATCAACCCTAAACTGATTGCTGATTATATCCAAAGCCTTAAATCTAAATACAACATCTTATGTGTTGCGATAGATGATTTTAGGCAATCAATTTTCGCAAGAGAATTGAATATGATTGGTTTTTCTAAAGAAGGCAAAAATCTTAAATTAGTTAGACCTAGTGATGTTGCTAAAGTTGTACCAGTGATGGAAAGTTTATTACTCAACTTAAATGTAGTATTGGGTGATAACCCAGTATGGCGTTGGGCTTGTAATAATACGAAAGTAATTTCTTGGAGGGCAAGAACTACTAGCGAAAGCGAACTAGGTAATCAAATCTATGCAAAGATAGACGCTAAACGTAGAAAAACTGATCCATTTATGAGTACGGTTGCTGCTGCTACTTGCGATTTATTATTGCCAGACCAAGTAAGCGTAAATACAGATTTATTTAGAGCTAGAACTATCTAGCTTTTTTTATAGGAGGAACAATGGGAACAATTAGAGAATGGCTAATAGACCATTTTGGCAATGAAGTTAAGCCTAGCCAAGAGTGGTCGGCACAAATGAGAGCCATATTTGAACAATACAAAGAACTTAAAGTAAATAATTATGCACTATCTGTTGTTTCTGAACTTTATGGTGCATTGTTAAGCCAATGCGATTTCATAACTTACGTAAATGGTGAAGTTGTAAACAAAGATGTTTGGTATCGACTAAACGTTGAACCTAACCCTAATCAATCTTCTAGTGAGTTTATGAGGCAACTAGCAAGACAGTTAGTTTTCAAAGGTGAGGCTTTAATCATAAAAGTTGATAGTGGGGACTTGTTCGTTGCTAGTGATTTTATGAAAAAGAACTACCAATTAAGAGAAACTCATTTCACTAACGTTTGGGTAGATTGCTATGGCGATACAGAAGTACCTGCTTATCAATTAACTGGCGAATGGTATGGCGATAGAGCAATTTACATAAAATATCAAAACCCTAAAGTACAAGAATACTTATACGATATGGGAACTTTATATAAAGACTTGATTGAGAACGTAAAAAACGCAGGTTCTAGTGCTGTAAAATACGGTCTTAACGTAGATATGTTAGCCCAGAATGGTTTAGACATAGATGTGAATAAAGAAATGACTAGAATCTTAAACGAAGATTTTGAGGCTCTAGCTTCTAATAAACACGCTATCGTTCCATTAATGAATGGCTTTGATTTGAAAGTCTTAAACCCATCTAATAACAATGCACAAAATAGTGCTGTTGCTTCAAACAACATAAATAACATGTTTGAAGATGTTTTAACTAACGTAGGACATATTTACAACGTACCTAAATCATTTATGGTTGGCACGTTTGAGAAAAACGATATGGACGAGTTCCTTACTTTCGGTTTAGATCCATTATGCTCACTAATAGGTGAGTGTGTAAATCGCAAGTATTACGGAAAAAAGCAAATATTAAGCAATACGCATTGTGTACTTGATACAAAGAAAGTTAAACACTTCGATATTTTAACTGTATCAGACGCAATTAATAAATTAATTTCTTCTGGTGTTTACACTATCAACGAAATTAGAGCTATTTTAGGCGAACAACTAATTGATAGCGACATCGGTGATAAGCACTGGATAACTAGAAACTACGCTGTTGTTGGTGATTATATCCAAGAAATGACAAATTTCACTGGCAACGATCCAAAAACTCATAAAAATAACGGAGGACAAGATGAAGAACAGTCTTAATTTTAAGTGTGAAGGAAACGCCATCACTATCAAGATTTATGGTGAAATTGGCGATAACTTCTGGGAAAAATATGAAAAAGAAATTCTAGGTGAAGAAAGAGATCCAGAAGTAGTACAAAACCTAGATGAACTTAATGCTTTATTAAAAGCAAACGCAAATGCTGCCACTATTGATATTTATATCAATTCAAATGGTGGTTCGGTATTTGATGGTATTGCAATGATGAATTGCATTAAACGTCATAAAGGCTATAAGAGAGTTCATATTGATGGTTTCGCTTGTTCTATCGCAAGTGTAATCGCTATGTGTGGTAATCAAATCATTATGCCTAAAACATCAATGATGATGATACATAACGCTTGGACTGTTGCTATGGGTAATTCACAAGAGTTAAGAAAACAAGCCGATGACCTAGACAAGATTAATGAAACTATTAAGAACGCTTATCGTTCAAAGATAAATATTAGTGATGAAGAACTAGATAGATTAATGAACGAAGAATCTTATTTAAGTGCTGATGAATGTTTAGCAATGGGTTTCTGTACAAAGGTTGTTGATGATAACGAAGATACACAAGAAAACCTAGAAAACGCATTGGATAAGGTTACAAGCCTATTCCAAAACAAACTAGATACCTTAAATGCAATTCAAAAGTGCATTAAAGATATAGAAAACAACGTTGAGCCAACAGAAGTTGTTGAGATTGCTGATGAAACTGGTGAGCAAGTTGAAGAAACAAGCATTGAACCAGTTGAAGAAGGTGCTACCGAAGAACAGGTAGAGGAAGAAGCAACTGATACACCAGTTGAAGCAATCATTGAAACAAAAGAAGATGGCATTGAAAACGATGTTAAAACACAAGTTCAAGAAGCAAAGGAAAACGCATTAAAGCGTTTTTTCAATTTAACGGAGGAAAATTAAATGAACGAAGATGTAAAAGCAAAAATGGTTGATGAAATGAAATCAAACATTGAAAATGGCGAAGTTGAAAAGTTCGCAAACAAAGTCGTTGAAATGAACGATGAAACATTAGCTAAAGTTGAAGAAATCAAGAATCAAGTTTTAGCTGAAATGGAAGCTTATAACGAAACTAAAGTATTACCTAAAGGTTTTAGAGCTTGCACAAAAGAAGAAAAGAAATGGTTAGACCTAGTTATCGAAGGTGCTAAAAACTCTCAAACAGCTTCTACTTCAATTATTCCTGAACAAATGCCTTTAACTGTTATTGATGAAATTTTCCAATACATCAAAGACAATCATGAATTAATCAATGAAGTAAACGTAATCAACACAAAGGGTAGAGTTCGTTGGATTCAAAACACTGGTGTTACTGGTGCTGCTGTATGGGGCGACCTATGTGATGAAATCTCTGGTGAAATCAAGTCTGGTTTCAAGTTCCAAGAATTAGGTTTATACAAACTTACTGCTTTCTCTTACATTTGCTTAACTCTATTAGATATGGGTTACGAATGGCTAATGAGATATTGCGTAATGGTTTTAGGCGAAGCTATTGCTGAAGCTTTAGAAGCTGCTATCGTATCTGGTAACGGTTCAAAGAAACCAGTTGGTATGACTAAAGACATCACTGTTGAAGAAGGTGTTGAATCTATTGACGATAAGACACCAATGGTTGTAAACGATTTAGGTGCTGCTACATTAGGTACAATCTTTGCAGAATTAGCACAAGCTCCTAACGGAAAAGTTAGACCTGTAAACAACGTAATCATGGTAGTAAACCCATTAGATAAGTATTCTCTAGTATTACCTGCTATTTCTTACAGAAATGCTTTAGGCGAATACGCTGTAAGAACTGCTTTACCAATCAAGATTGTTGAATCTGCACAAGTTGCTAGAAATAGTGCAATCTTCGGTTTAGGTAAGAAGTATGACTTAATGTTAGGTCTAGGCGAAGATGGTAAGATGACTTTCTCAGATCACTTCAAGTTCCTAGATGATGTAAGAACATTAAAACAAAAATTAGTTGCTAACGGACGTGCAAAAGACAACCACGCTTTCGTAGTTGCTGATATTACTAATTTGAAACCTGATTACTTCAACGTAAAAGTTGTTGAAGAAGAAGCTTCAATCTAATTAGGAGGAACATATGAAAGACTTAACTAACACTCAATATTTACTAGGAAAGATTAAGTCTTTCTTAAACATTAGTTGGCAAGATACTGAAACAGATGTTGAACTTACTGACTTTATATTCTCAAGCATTAGATTTTTAGATGAAACAGCAGGTGTTGAACTTGATTACGAATTGACACCACAAAACGAAGTTAAGACTACACCTGCTGATAGTCTTTATAATTCTATGAGTTATTTAGGTCAAGATTTACTAAAGAATAGAATTTTCTATTTGAGAGAAAAGGCACTTGATGATTTTTCAAAGAATTATCAAAGTGATTTAGTAAAACTTTTCAATCTAGGAAAAATCTATAAGGTGAATAAAAATGTTGAGCAGTAGAAAAACATACAGGAAGGATAATCTTCGTGATGTTGAAAAAGTGTTCAACGATGGTATCTGTAATATTTATGTTGCTAACGAGAGAGTTTTAGGAAACTCAAAAGGAAAATTCTACTTTGCTAACGAAAGTGTCGGTATAGGGCATTTCTATCAAGCATATAACAATAACATTTCAATAGACCGTGCTATTGCCATTCCACTGAATGATATTTCGATTGACACACAAGATGTTGTCTTACTAGAGGGAATTTGGTACAAAATAGCACGTATTCAATATAAGGACAATAAGAAGCCTAGACATTGGATATTGAGCTTACAACGTAGTCCTTTCAATTACATGGAGGTAAATAATGCGAACAATTAATGATATTAAAACATTATTAACTCCAGTAGTTTCAAACGTTTATATAGATCATATAACCGAAAGACAGGTTGTAAATTTTCCTTATATAGTTCTATTAGAAATGACTAGCGAAAATATGTTCGCTGATAATATGACTTATCAAGAAGTTATGCCACTTAACATCATTCTTCATCAAGCAAGTAGAGATAATACTTTAGAAGCAAGTATAAAATCTACCCTTAATCAAAATCATATTCCTTACGAATGTGATACAAATTGGGATAAAGATAATCTACTATATGCAACAACGTTTTCAATTAACCTATGAAAATAGATAAAGTTGATTTGTCTAGTCTTGGCGATGTATTAAGACAAGAACTAGATGATTTTAATAAAAGCGTACATGTTGCAATGGTGGAAACTTGCGATGAAGGAATAAAAGAAGCAAGAAAAGAAATTATACGTGATTTAGATACATTACAAAAAGGTAAGATTGAAGATAGGAAACACTATCGTTCATCTTTTACCACACGTAAGAAGAATGACTTATCACGTATTTTATGGAATAAACAATATCAACTTTCTCACTTATTAGAGGACGGACATTACGTCTATAACCAATATGGTGGTTCTTATAATATCCACCCAGATTATCCTTTGATATTCGGTCATAAGAAAAATGGCGAACCTATTATTTATGGAAGTAGATATGGGACAAGTGGGAAGGTAACTATCGGCTTTAAGGCTTGGGAAAAAACTGAAAAGCATACAGCCGATTTTGTTGAAAAAACATTATTAAAAAAACTTAAATAGCCAATGGCTATTTTTTTATTTACGGAGGAAATATGGCTGATAAAGTTAAATTTGGTTTACAAGATGTTCATATCTCTGCAAGAACTGTTAGTGAACAAGGCGATGTAACATACGCTACACCAGTTGCTTGGGAAGGTGCTGTGGCATTGACTTTAAGTAAAACTAAAAATAAGGCTACTTTTAGAGCTGACAATAGAAACTTTGTAACAAGATTCATTGCCGCTGCTAGAGAAGGCACATTAGAAATGGCTAATATCCCAGATTGGTTTAAGACAGCTTATCTTGGATATAAGTTAGACTCTAATGGCAAGTTAGTTGAAACTGACGCACAAGGCGGTGAGTTTGCAATTCTTTATAGAGTTGAAACTGACACAGACCACAAGATGTATTGTATCTATAACGTAATTGCTGCTGAAAGCAACGAAGAACATAGAACAACAGAAGAAAATGATTTAGGTATTCAAACATCTACATTAGATCTATCTATGACTGGTGAAGTAGTAGATGGTTATGCTTGTTATTGTGTAGAAGTTGATAGTTTAACAACTGCACCAGAAGTACCTACATTCCCAGCTTCTAACTAGAGGTAATTTATGAAAATCAACGAAAAAGAGTATAAATTAAAATACACAGGTAGAACATTAGTAATCTATAAAGAAGAATTTGGAAAAGATTTGATTTTAGAATGTAAATATCTAAAAGATAATTTTAACTTTGTATCTGTATTTGAAATATGTTGGGCTATGGCTAAAACATATGATGATTCAATTCCAAGTTTTAATGAATTTATGGATAGTATTGATGACGTGCAAAACGTAATCATGAATGGCGATTTACTTGCTGAAATGGGTAAAGTCATCGACAAAGATGGATCGCCAACAAAAGAATTAAAAAAAAAGTAAAATCTAGTAAAGATGAACCACTAGATTTTGAAAAACTATTAATATTGTGCCTATCTATCGGACTTACATTTAGTGATTTTTGTAGTTTGAAGGTAGGCACTATTTTCGACATATTGTACGAAAAGATGAACCAAGTAGGTGAATATAAAAACGAAAATAAAAACTCAGAAGTTAGAGAGGCTACAAGCAATGATAACATTATGAGTTTCTTTTAATATAGGAGGTCATTATGGAATATAAGGGTATAAAACTTACTCTTGATATGGATAGCAAAGAGTTCGAGAGTGGTTTGAATAGAATTAAAACCGAAACTAATAGATTTGATAATGACATTAAAAAACTAAAACAAAACTTAAAGTTTGATGGCAAAAACGTTGAACAATATAACGCATTAATTATCAAACTTAATGCAAAATTAAGTGAAACATCAAACGCAGCAGAACAACTTAAAAAGTTCTTAAATGATGGTTTAGAAACTGGCAGAATTACTCAATATAGTAGAGAGTGGATAAATCTTACTAACGTGATTTCAACGTTAGAGAAGAATGCTCAGATTACCAAAAGAAACATTAGTGAATTAACTGATGAATGGCAAAAAAACGGAAGAATTGGTAAAGAAACATTAAATGGTCTTAACAAAGATTTAGAAGAACAAAAAACCTTATGGGAAAGACTAAAAGAAAGTAGTGGTGTTTTTCTAGGCAATTTAACTGCTAATTTAGCTTCTGGTATTATCTCTAAAGGTTTAGACTTACTAAAAAGTGGTATTGAAGCGGTTTGGAACGGAATAAAGAAACTTGCTAGTGGTTACGTTGATCTAATGAAACAAGGCATTGAATACAATGCTTTGGTACAAGGCTACGAAACAAGTTTAAGAACTATTCTTGGTGATACAACAGGGCAAACCGAAAAAATCATTGCTAGTATGCAAACATTGGGTGCTAAATATGGTTTTGGTGTTGATACGTTACTTGAAAGTGTACAAAACCTAGTTGTTGCTGGAGTAGATTTAGGGGACGCACAAAAATCGGTTGAAGGCTTTGTTAAAGCGTTGTCTTTAGCTGGAAAAGGAAACCCAGAACTAAAAAGAGTAATTACAAACTTACAACAAATTCAAAGTAATGGAAAAGCAACAGCAAGAGATTTAAGAGAATTTGCTAATGCTGGTATTCCATTTAACAACATGCTTATCCAATATGTTGATGGTGTTAAAGAAGGCTTTGAAGCAAGTGAAATACAATTTGAAGATATAGTACAAGCCATTGTAGGTGCTACCGAAGATGTAAACAATGCTTTTTCAAAAGGTGAAGAATTGGCTGGTAAAACATTCAATAGCCAAATCAACATCATGCAAGCTCAATGGCAACAATTACTTGGTGCTATGGCAGAAGATACATCTTCAACTTTAACTACTGAGGTATTCCCAGCAGTAAATGAATTTTTAGATAGTTTACTAAAAGCATTTAGAGGTGAAGATGGTGGCGAAGGTGGTATGAGTGCTGTCGTACAAGCATTTAGCGACAACATTACCACAATGATAAATAAGATTTCCGATAGTGGAGTTATTGAACAATTTTTAGCTGGTGCAACTACAATAGCAGAATCAATACGAAGTGCTTTTGATGAAACTACACCAGAAGGTCAAAAAAACGCAGAAGCATTAAGAAAGGCTGTTGAAACATTCTTAACAATAATTACAAATTGGATCGTAGATAATTTAGATTTATTCATTGAAGCTGGCAAAACAATAGGGGACGCAATAGCTAGAGGTGCTAGTGCTTCCTTTGGCAAAAGGTTTAAGAGTTGGTTAGCAGAAATGGGAATTGAAGATAATTTTTCTATTCCTGATATTACAACTGGAATGAGCAGTGGTGAATATTACAACTATATAAATTCTAGATCTGGCGGTTTTGGTGCATTACAAAGCGGTGGCTACAACATAACTCTAAACGCTTCCTTTGTTGCTAACGGTAACCTAGATGAATCACAAGCACTACGCTTTGCAGACCTAATGACAGAGCGTATAAATCAAAATTTAGGAAATCAATTATAGGGGGACATATGAACGTAAGAAAATTTTGGTTTGTAAACGGAAATGATGTTGCATATCAATTAACTAGCAAAGAAACAAAGTCATTTCTAAATAACCCTGTTGGTTTGGGCTTTTCAAAATCATTAGGTTTAGATAGATTGGGAAACGAAGCTGAAATAACTGAAAATAGAGCTAATCTTCCAACGCCGAGTGGTGAATTGTTATTTTATAAAGATAACATTGCAGGAAAATATGACGATTATAAAAAATTCATACAATTCGCAAAAATAAAACCTTTGAAATTCTATTGGCAAACACCTGATAGTTTTGAAAGTGTTTATATTGATTGTGAGATTGCAAGTTTAGAAATGAGTGAAGTTTCAACTGATGGTTTGATTCATTGCCCTATTCAACTGCAAGGCTTATCTTTTTGGAAAAATAGCAAAGAACATATCGTAAAGGTCGAAGAAGAAATAACAGGTGGCAAGATTTATCCATATACTTATCCATATACATATGAGGGCAATTCATTTGCTAATATTCAAATACAAAACAACGGAACACTACCTAGTGGTTTCAAATTTGAAATATATAGTGAAGTAACAAACCCTATACTGTCTTTATTCCAAAGAGAATATAACGAAGATAGTGAACAATATGAAGATGTTAAATATGGTGAAATAAGAATTGAAGGCACATACGATGAAATAAAGGTAAATACAACAGACCATAAACAATCAATATATTTAGGTTATCAAGGAAGTGCTATTGCTAACCCAACAAGTAAATTCGTACTAACAGGAAATGGAACATATGACACACCATTTCCACAATTAAGAGTTGGTTTGAATAAATTAACATTTGCTTATGGTGGAACATTTGATGAAGCAGTTTACATTAAATGGGAAGATGTAGGCTTAACAATTTTCTAATATGTTTAGAGCATACATAAAAGATTGCCTAGATATTAATGGCAATACAAAAACATTATTAAATTTAACAAGTGGTAGTGTAAAAGAAGATAGAATGACAACTGCTAATTCTACCTTTGAGTGCCACGAAATCTCATCTAACGTAAATATAGGCGATATATTTGTACTTATTAATAACAAAGGTAAAACACTATATAATGGTGTAATATCAGCTATAAAGGGGAAACAAATCACTACAACACAAATCTATAATGTATTCAGTGGTAGTTTTATTTATTCCATAGTTGATTATTTAAAACAAGAAAACCCTTCGACATATTTAGAAGATGAAATCAAAAAAGTATTAGAAAATTATTCACAGGGTAATCTATATAATTCAACTTATATAGATACTTTGATAGCCACAAAATTATCGCCAATTAGTATTACTAATGTCAATTCATTAACAACTTTATTAGAGAGTGATACCAATGAGAACGGTGAGGAAAAGTGGACTAATAAAGATATGGTTAAGTGGTTATATGAACTATACGATAGTTATGGCATTGTATTTGATTTTACTATTCCAATTCAAGTAGGAACAAGCGAAGTTAAGATATGGAAACCAAATTATAGTGGTTTGAAGATAACTGATGGCTTTGAGTGTATTAATTCAATATTGCCCACAACTGAACAGCAAAAAATTAATAAATTAGTTGTTTATTGGAATAGCGAAAAAGATGAACATCTAGCAAAAGAATATCGTACTACTTATGTTTTGACATCTAATGGAATAGTAGAAGAACCAATATCGATAGTTGGAAGAATGAACCAAGTAAATACAAAAGTTGTTTATTCTGATGATTCTATTGAAGATGTAATAAGTGCAAATCTTAACGATATGCTATTTAATCATAAAATAGAGTTTAATGTAGATTTGAACAACAAGCTATTCACATTCGATGATTTGAAATTAGATGTGCCAATAGAAGTATATAGTAAAAATGAATACTACAATACTTTAATCACAAAAAAAGAATTTTCATTTAATGATGATGTTATCTCTAATCTGAAAATCACTGGTGGAAAAGTTCGTAGTTCTTTAACTGATAAATTAAATTTAGGGTTAATAAAATGATAGATAGTAATAAATTTCTACAATATGGATATAAAAGAGATAACGAAATTAAAGGTATTGTTATTCACAATACAGGAACGGACTTGTCAGCTAGGCAAGTTTTTAATTACTTAAATAAAAGTAAACTATCTAATGGCTGTCATTATTTGATAGATTATAAAGAAATAATCGAGGTAATGCCTTTGAATTATTCCGTATATCACACAGGAAAAGGAAATGATTGGGCTTGTAAGAATACGATAGCCATTGAAATAGTAAGTAACATAGACAACAAAAAATATTTAATAGGTCAGCAAAAGTCAATAGAATTAATAAAAGAATTGATGAAAGAATATAATCTAACAACAAACGATTTATATTTCCACAATGATTTCGCTAATGTATATTGCCCTAGCGACATTTTAAGAATATACGGAAACAAACAAAACTTTATAAGAAAGGAATTTCAATTATGAGTTTTATAACTTACAACACAGGCGAACAAATTAAAGCCAAGTATGATGGTGCAATTTTTAATACATTTGCACAAAGTAAAGATTATATTATCAAAGATATTGGCGAAGAATTTGAGTGCCTATATCAAGATGGTTCGTTAGATGTTCAAGTAGGAACAGGACAAGCCATTATTGGTGGTAGAGGAATTGTGGCTGAAGAAAGCAACCATTTAACGCTACCTGCTAATGCAACTATTTATTTATGTTTAAGAATTGACTTAACACAAGTAGAAGGTCAAGTAGGAATGTTATATGCAAACACAAGTTTAGAAATACAACAAGGAAACTTAAATGATGATGGTTCAGCTATCAGAGATTTATTAATAGCAACTATCACAACTAATAGTGATGGAATTACAACTTTGATTGATAATAGAGTAATAAAAAGTAAATCAGGTGGACTTGAATACGAAATTATAGAAAATTTATAGAGGCGAACTATGATTAGAGGCGATACAAAGTATTTTAATTTCAAGATAAAACTTCCTACTGGCGAATATATTGATGGTTCAATATACGATGAAGTAGAAGTACAATTCAATCAACAAAATATATTCACATCTCTTAAATATCTAAAATCAAAAGGGCAAGTAACTTGGGACATTGACCATTTTGTAGTTTACTTATCACAAGCTGATACGTTCAAACTAAATGATGGAACAGTTGAAATGCAAGTCAGATTAAAACAATCTGATATTGTTAAAGGAACAGCAATTATTAATGTACCAGTTGGTAGAGTTCTATCAAAAGAGGTATTAGATTAATGCTAGACATCATTTTAGATTGCCCTACAATGATTTTAGAACTTCCAAGAGATTTAGATTATGACTTGGAATTAGATTTAGACAATATAATTTATGAATTAGAAGTTTCTGATGAAGGAATTTTACCATATTACACAGGTGTGTATGAAATAACACCAAGGGTATATGAACAGTATATGGCTACAAAAAACCATTCTATGAGGGAAGATGTAACCATACACGAAATTCCTAAAGCTGAAGTTTCTAATGTATTTGGCTTAACCGTTACAATCGGTTAGAAAGGAAAAATATAATGCCAACAGAATTAATTAATAAGGTCATATATGGTGACCAAATTTTAATTGACTTAACTGATGCCACAATTACAGGCTCAGCTGAAGCCAACAAAATTTTAAGTGGCTATACAGCATATGGTGCTGATGGCTCAAAAGTAACAGGTACTTCAACATTTGATGTAGATAGTTCAAGTGCAACTGCTACACAAGCTGAAGTATTATCAGGAAAGACATTTGCAAAAGGTGGAAGTGTTTTAACTGGTACTATGGCTAACCTTGGTGGTGCAGGTGGTACTATCACAGCAAAAGCACAAGAAGTAACAGTAGCTCAAGGTTACCACGATGGTTCAGGAAAAGTTAAAATTGATACAACTGAACAAGCTAAAATCGTAGCTAACAACATCAAAGAGGGTGTTTCAATTTTAGGTGTAACAGGTACATATACTGGTTCTGAAAGAATTAAAGCTACAACAGGTAGCACTACACCTTATACAACAGCTCAAACAATCTTACCTAGTTCATTAGGTGATTATGATTATTTTACACAATTCTCTGTTGATGCAATTTATTACAATGAAGCATCAAATTCAGCAGGTGGTTTAACAGTTACAATCGGAAGCGTAGCACCATCAGTATAAGGAATAAAATATGCCAATTAATAAAGTAATATATGGCAATTCAACCTTGTTGGACTTAACTAGCGACACAGTATCAGAAAGCAATGTTGCTAGTGGTAAAACATTTCATCGTAAAGATGGAACTAAAGTAACTGGAACTGCTGAAATGGCACAAGCAAGTTATAGTAATCAAACCATTACATTAACTAATGGTTTTCCATTAAGTATAGGCGATGGTGGAGTTGAAGCAGAGCCATTAAATGTTACAGAGAATGGAACTTATACAGCTCCAAGTGGCAAAGCTTATACACCAGTAACTGTAGCAGTTCCTCAACCAGGTGGAGAAATTGATATTACAACAAATGGTACTAAAAACGTAGCAGCATATGCTACTGCAAATGTCAGAGTACCAGCTTCTGCTGTTGACACAGGAACAAAAGATATTACTGAAAATGGTACATATGATGTAGTAGGTTTTGCTAATGTCAATGTAAATATAGCAAGTGGTGGTGGCAAAGCAATTCAATATAGTCCTGTTATAACTCAATTAAAAAACAAGGCTACTTATACAAAAACAAATTCAAAAATAACTGTTGAAGAATCAGGAACATATAAATGCACTTGGGTACATTGGGCCTCTTTAGAACAAAATACACATGCAACACAGCTTTACAGAAATGATAGTGCAGTTGGAAGTGCTCATGCTTCACCAATTTATAGTAATGCTACTGGTACTAATTTTGTAGCAACTGAAAATAATATAGCTTTGACCGCTGGTCAAACAATAGAAGTTAGAGCAAGAACTCGTAGTGGTGGTTCATACTACACAACTGCTGGTATGTTAGTAATAGAAAAGATTTAGGGGGATATATGGCTACAACAAATAAAATAACAATTTATGATAGTCAGGGTAACCCTACAACCTATGACTTAAAAGATGATGTAAGTGGATATACTACTTTATCAGCAGTTCAAACTGTGCTACAAGGTTATGTAGCAAAAGAAACTGGTAAAGGTTTAAGTAGTAACGATTACACCACAACTGAAAAGAATAAATTAAGTGGCATTGAAGCAAACGCTAATAATTATTCACTTCCTACTGCTTCATCTTCAACAAAAGGTGGAATTAAAGTAGGCTCAAATTTATCAATGAGTGGTGATACGTTAAACGCCACTGATACAAAGTACACAGCAGGTACGAACATTGAAATAACAAGTGGAAATGTAATTAATTGTACTGCTGGTGGTATTCAATATGAAGTAATAGAAGAATTATAAAAAGGAGAGTAATAATTTATGAAGAAAATTAGATTCTCCCGCATTTGCGGGGGGGGGGACTCAATTTCAAGAGAGGAGGTTATGGCAGCATAACTCAATCTCTATGGAGGTTAGTAGGTTAGATTTAGGAGGTAACTCCTAATGAGTGACAAATATGTAACATTAAAAGATAATAATGATTATATTTATCCTGAAGGATATGGCATGGATCCAAATAATTTATTAGCTAGTGTAAGTGATACTAAAACATATTTAAGAAATTGTATAGTAACTGCAACAGAAGATTGCTATTGTATGTTTACTGGTGGATATTATGCTCAAAAATTTATAGATGATATTGAATTTGGATCAAAAGATTTACCTATATTTTTTCTTAAAAAAGGTCAAACAGTGTACCAATATAATATGGAAAGAGATAATACACATACTATTTATCTTTATGGTCTTAAACGTCACTCATAACCGAAAAAAGTTATGTCAAATAAATTAGTAAATCTAAAAGATGGAAATGATATTTTAGTTCCAAGAGTATTTCCTGGTGTAGATTATGATAATTTGATTACTAATACTAAGTATGCTGATACTTATACAGCAGTAGAAGACTGTTTTATCATTTGTAGAAATACTGATGGAGAATTTAAATCATATTCCATAAATGATGTTCAAATAGTTAGTGACAAAGGAGCTGGATTCTTTTTAACTATGCTTAAAGCAGGACAAAAAATTAAGTTTAGTTGTGACATTCATAGTTCTTATGGAGCTAATCAAATAATTGTCTATGGACTAAAATATTAGATTTACAAAATTATGCCTAGATTTAAATGGCAAAACAACTTGTTAATTTAAAAGACAATGAAAATATATTAATTCCTAAAGTATTACCTAGAATAAACTATTTAGACTTAATATATGATAGTGGAAATATTAAAAGTGGTGTAGATACATTAGTAT
>JAGHSX010000062.1 GCA_018065645.1 Candidatus Scybalousia scybalohippi | reverse complement strand
CAATCAATATCTCAACAGAAAGCCTAGCAAGTGGAGTTTACTATGTAAGAGTAATCACAGCAAACGCTACAAGAACAGAAAAACTTATCAAGAAATAGTGCTAGCAGCACTCGCAATTAAGTTATAGTTCAAGAGTCCGCAAGAAATTGCGGGCTCTTTTTTTGTGCTAGTAGCACGCCCAATACTTCGTTTTAGAACCTAAAAACGAGGATTTACAAGACTGAAACTAAGATTAAAATTCTGCAAGTCCGACTTGCAGACCTTGCAAATCCGACTTGCAAATATTACAAGTCGGACTTGCAAAGAAATAACTCTTCGTTTTGGGGAAATAAAACGAAGAATTGTTCCAGTGAAACCTCGTTTGAGTGAAACGAAGCGATATTTTATGTGTAGAGTGATTTTATTTTATATGATAATATTGTCCTGATTATAGACAGAAAAAGGGGAAGAATAAAAAAAGAAAGGCTTTACAAATTTTGTAAAGCCTTTTGCAATTCGTACATCTGAAGGGACTTGAACCCTTAAGGGATTGCTCCCACCAGATTTTGAGTCTAGCGTGTCTACCAATTCCACCACAGATGCGTATTTGTGATTTGCGTTTGCAAAGATATAAACTTTTTTTTAAATGGCAACAATTTTTTTCAATTTTTTTTTCAAATACCAATTTCTTTGTGTAATTTTGCAACTTCATTTTAGACTAAAAAACAATAAAAACACGAATCAATAATATGTCAAACGAACAAATTAAAGATACAACAGCTCTTTTTTCTTGTAGAGCAACAAAATATTTGGCTGAACAAATAGCTAAAGTTTACGAAAAACCTCTTGGAGATAGTATTTGTTTACAGTATGCTGATGGAGAATTCCAGCCATCATACGAACAAAATATCCGTGGTTGCGATGTTTTTATTATTCAATCTACATTCCCTTCTTGCGACAACTTGATGGAGTTGTTGATGATGGTGGATGCTGCTAAGAGAGCTTCAGCAAAAAGTATAATAGCTGTAATTCCTTATTTTGGCTTTGCACGTCAAGACAGAAAAGATAAACCAAGAGTTCCTATAGCAAGCAAATTGATAGCAGATATGCTACAGGTAGCAGGTGTAACAAGAGTTATTACTATGGATTTGCACGCAGATCAAATTCAAGGATTCTTCAATATTCCTGTTGACCACTTGTTTGCTTCAAGCATATTTATTCCTTATTTGAGAGGTTTGTACAGCAATGTAGAAAACGTATTGTTTGCTTCTCCAGATGCAGGTGGTGCAAAACGTGCTAACCAATACGCAAAAATCTTGGGTACAGGATTTGTAATGTGTCACAAACACAGAAATCGTCCTAACGAAGTTGCTTCAATGCAATTGATAGGTGATGTAGAAGGTAAGGATATAGTATTGGTAGATGATATTATTGATACAGGTAACACTATTTGCAAAGCTGCTTCAGTTATAAAAGAACACGGAGCTAAGAGTGTTAAGGTTATGATTACACACCCAGTATTGAGTGGTGATGCTATAGAAAAGATAGAAAACTCAGAAATAGAAGAATTGATTGTTACAGATACTATTCCTCTAAGACGTGAAAGCAAGAAGATAAAAGTATTGTCTGTTGCTCCATTGTTTGCAGAGGCTATCCGTAGAGTTGAATCTTCTGAAAGTATTGCTAGCCTTTATGAACAAAGCGTAAAACACGTTGGTGTTCAAACTAAGTTCTAAAATTTGGCGGGTAAAAGAAAAAGTATTAACTTTGCAGAACTTTTTATCACAAATCATAAACAAATCTAAATCAAATTAGTAATTAACAAATTAAACAAGAAACAATGAAAACAGTATCAATGAGCGGTTCTGCTAGACAGAACGTAGGGAAAAAAGATACTAAAGCCTTGAGAAGAGAAGGTTGTGTTCCTTGTGTACTTTACGGTGGTAGCGAAGAACAAATTATGTTCTCTGTTCCAGAGAAAGATTTTATTCCATTGCTATTTACTCCAGATACACACTATGTTAAAATCAACATAGATGGAAAAGAACACAATGCTATACTTCAAGACATACAGTATCATCCTGTAAGTGACAAAGTATTGCACGCAGATTTCCTTAGAATTTTTGACGACAAGGCTATCACAATTTCTGTACCTGTAAAAACTACAGGAACAGCTCCTGGTGTTCTTCAGGGTGGTAAACTTAACGTTAAAATGCGTAAGGTTAAAATCAACGGACTTCCTAATAATATTCCTCAGATAGTAGAAGTAGACATTAGCAAACTTGGTCTTAGCCAAAGTGTGAAGATAGCTGATATCCAAATACCAGATGTTACTTTGATGGAAGTTGCTAATTCTGTTGTTGTAACAGTTAAGGCTACAAGAAATTCTGTTGCTGCTGCAACTGAAGAATCTGCTGAATAATATTATTCTGGCTAGAAATGAAATTCAAGGCTTTATTTGTGAAAATAAAGCCTTTCTTTTTTAAATAATTCTTTTTTTTGAGATGAAATATCTTATAGTTGGCTTAGGCAATCCAGATCAGGAATACGACGGAACAAGACACAATATAGGTTTTCGCGTTTTGGACAATTACATAAAAAAACTTAATGAAAAGAATAATCAAACTTATTCTTTTACATCGGACCGTTACGCTTTCAAGGCAGAAACAAAACTTATGGGTCGTCAAGTTATCCTGATAAAACCTACAACATATATGAATCTTTCTGGCAAAGCTGTCAGATATTGGTTGGACAAGGAGAGAATTCCTATTGAGAATATGTTGATAATTGTAGATGATCTGGCCTTAGATCTTGGTACTATCCGTTTGAGATTGAAAGGTTCAGATGGAGGCCATAACGGATTGAAGAATATAATAGAACTTATTCAGACAAGCAACTTCAACAGACTTCGTTTTGGAATAGGTAGCGATTTCCATAAGGGTCAGCAAGTGGACTTTGTTTTAGGCAAACTGAGTGCAGAGGAAGAGGAAGTAGTCGCTCCACAGATAGAAAAAACATTTGACATTATCAAGAGTTTTGTTATGGTTGGAATGGACAAGACTATGAATATGTACAACAAAAAATAGAATCTCAATATTGTTTTTTGATCTATGAGTAATCTTGCTATAATAGCTTTAGTTATCTTTTGCTTAACGTATCTGGGAATTATCTTCAACAGATTACCTTATGTGAAGATCTCCCGTGCTACTGTTTCTTTTGCAGGAGCAGTTTTTATGATATTGTTTGGTGTGATAAGTTTTGACAAAGCTATTCAGGCAATAGATTTCAATACTATCTGTTTGCTGTTAGGAATGATGATAGTAATATCTGCACTCAAGATTCAAGGATTCTTTTCTCTTATTGCCTCTAAAACTATTGCCTTGGCTTCTACAAGAAGCAAACTCTTGACACTTATAACTTTTATCTCTGGTATTGCATCTGCCTTTCTGGTAAATGATGCAGTAGTTTTGTTGTTTACGCCTATCATAATATCTATCTGCAAGAAAAGTAATCTTAATCCTATTCCTTTTCTTTTGGCTGAAATGCTTGCAGCTAACACAGGTAGCGCTATGACTATGACAGGCAATCCTCAAAATATGCTTATAGGTCTTGCTAGTGGAGTTTCTTATTCATATTTCCTTATAAGACTTTTGCCAATCTCTTTACTGGGTATGGCGATAATAGTTCTATTTGTGAGGTTGTTTTACAGAGATACTTTCAAAGACAAGACCAAAATTTCTTTCCAGGGGGATTTTTCTTACAGCATAAAAGAAATGAGAAATTCTTTGATAATATTCCTTTTGGTAATAATAGGGTTCTTCTTTGGAAAGATTTTCTCTTTCTCCATTCCTCTTGTCGCCTTGGCAGGAGCAGCTCTTATAGTTTTGTTCTCCAAATCCGAGCCTGAAAAAATCTTGCAGGGAGTTGACTGGTCTTTGCTTCTTTTCTTTGCTTCTTTGTTTATAGTGGTTACAAGTGTGAAAGATGCTGGCATATTAGATGGTCTTCTTCAGATAAAGTTGCAAGACAATCTTCAGGGAATTATATTTATTTATGTTTTATCCCTTGTTCTTTCACAGGTTTTGAGCAACGTTCCTTATGTTATCCTTATGCTTCCTTTGTTGCAGGTAGTAGGTAGTGAAGTCTTGTATTTGCACCTTGCTGCTTCCTCTACCATAGCAGGCAATTTTACTATTATAGGAGCAATGGCAAACCTAATAGTTATAGAGCAAGCTGCCAAAGAAGGAGTAACCATTTCTTCAAAAACATTTCTAAAAATAGCTTTGCCTTCTACCATTCTTACACTAGTACTTTCTATATTGCTTTCTTTCTGGTGGTAGATTGAATTTTATTCTAAGAATAGAAAAATCAAATGCTGAAAAAATAAAACGAAGAGTTAGCGTCGTAAAACGAAGTTTCAGCAAAATGAAACGAAGTTTTATTTTTTTATTTCGTATCTTTGCAAGGAATTATTTTCACAACAATATTTGGAAATATAAATACATACGGATATGAAATCAATGACTGGATACGGAAAGGTTTGTGAAGCCTTTGACGTTAAAAATATAATAGTAGAAATTAGAACTCTTAATAGCAAACAGGCCGATATTTCTGTAAAATTGCCACCTTTGTATCGTAGCAAGGAAATAGAAATAAACAATATATTGAAAACCCGTTTGGAAAGAGGTAAAATAGATTGCTACATTACTGTTGCTTACAGCAAGGGTAATGCAAAAATAGACATAAACGAGAACTTGTTCAAATCTTACTATGAACAGTTGAGACAAATGACTAACAATGTTGGTGCAGACAGCACTTACCTTACTCAGTATGTACTTCAACGCGATGATGTTTCACAAAGCGAAAACAATGAACTGAAACCAGAAGAGGCAGATATTCTGTTGATGGCTGTAAACAAGGCTGTAGATGCAGTAGACAACTACAGACAAGTAGAGGGTAAGGTATTGAAAGAAGATTTTATTAAGAGAGTAAATCTTATACATAGTCTGGCAGATAGCGTTGAGCCATTTGAAAAACAGAGGGTGCCTGCAATAAAAGAAAAGTTGATGCAAAGACTGGAAGAATTGCAGATAGACAATATTGACAACAATCGTTTGGAACAGGAACTTATCTATTATCTGGAAAAATTGGACGTAACAGAAGAAAGAGTAAGACTAGCTCAACACATTAAATATTTCTTGGAAACTATAGAAATAGATGAAGCACAAGGAAAGAAACTTGGTTTTATAGTTCAGGAAATGGGTAGAGAAATCAATACTCTGGGCTCAAAGAGCAACGATGCAGAAATGCAGAAAATAGTTGTTAAGATGAAAGACGAGCTAGAAAAAATCAAAGAACAACTTGCTAACGCCCTGTAAGAGACAATAAGCAATAATGTTTAAACACTCTTGGAAATATTGCATTAGTTTGCTTCTTTGTGTTTTGTTCTGTTCTGTTGGCTTTGCACAAAAAGACAAGGAAAAAGAAAGACAACTTCAAAAACAGCAAGACTACCAGTTGGCAAACGAGTATCTTTCTTCTGAAAAGACAGAAGAAGGAATAAAAATTATGGAAGAGTTGATAGAAGATGAGTTTAACGATAATTTCTATCAGATTCTTTTGAAAGCTTATGCCTCTATAGGAGAGACAAAGAAGCAAGAAAAACTTATAAAAAAAGCAATAAAAAAGAGTGATGAAAGATTTAACTATGTGATAGACTTGGGTTCTTTTTACCTTTCCGTAAATGAACCTACCAAAGCTGAGAAACAGTTTGATAAAGTATTGTCTAATCTCTCTGCGAACAATTCGGAAATACAGGCGACAGCGGCGTACTTTTCCAATATCAAGCAATACGATTATTCTATAAAAACTTACCAAAAGGGAAGGCAGCTGCTGAAAAGCAAAACAGCGTATACCTATGAACTAAGTTATATTTATCAGATTTTGGACAAAAATGAAGAGATTGTAAATGAATATCTCGTATTGTTGGAGGAAAATCCTTTGTTGTTGAATCAAGTAGAGGTAAACATAAACAATCTTTTCAATAGAGATAAGGACAATAAATTATTTAAAAAACTGCATGAGACGTTGCTTTCCAAAGTTAAAGACAACCCAAAGAATCAGCAACTTTGCAGACTTTATCTATGGACATTGCAAAAGGAAGGAAACTATTCTCTTGCTTTCAATCAGGCTAAGGCAATAGACAAGAGATTTGACAATGGCAATAATTCAACGATGTATTCTTTTGCCAGCGAAGCTATGAATAACAAAGCATATTCTATAGCTTTGAAGGCATACGATTATATTATAGACAAAAATAATGAAGATGACGTTTACCACGAGAAAAGTCTAATTTCAAAAATGTCTTGCAAATATCAAGAATTTAAAGAAAAAGTTTCTCCTACTTCAAAAGAAATAGAAGCTTTGAATAACGACTACATTTCAACCTTCAAGTCTTTAGGAATGTCTTCAGCAACTGCTCCTTTGATGCAGGAGTATGCAAATGTTTTAGCTTATGATCTTCACGAATCACAACAGGCTGTAGATATTCTGGACAGTCTTATAAATATGAAATCTACTTCAACCAAACAACGTGCTTTGGCAAAGATAGACCGAGCAGATATTTTCCTCATGGAAGGAGATATCTGGGAAGCATCTCTTACTTATTCACAGGTAAGCAAAGAGATGAAAAATGAAAATGAAGGTTCTATAGCTAAGTATAAAAATGCAATGCTCTCATATTACAATGGTGACTTTGAGTGGGCTCTTTCTCAGTTTGAAACTCTTAGAGCTTCCACTTCAAAACTCATTGCCAACGATGCTATGGAATATTCCTTGCTGATAAAGGAAAATATGGATGAAGATAGTTCTTATAATGCTTTGTCCTATTATTCCAAAGCAGATTTTATGATTTTCCAAAACAAATATCAGGAAGCAGACCACAATCTTGATATTATAGAAACAGCATATTTGTATCATCCAATCTTTGATGAATTGATTTACAAGAAGGGAGAAATTGCCTACAAACAGAAAGACTATCAAAAAGCAGACTCTTTGTTTAAGACGGTTTTGATGAAATACCCAGAAGAAATAGTAGCAGATGATGCTGTGTGGGCTTTAGCTCAGATGTATGAGAATGTGTTTAAACAAGATGCTCAGGCTCTGGAATATTATCAAAAAATTATTCTTGACTATCCTTCATCTTTGTATGTTAGTCAAGCAAGAAAAAAGAATGAAGAACTTTCAGCAAAAATATCCAAATAAATTATGAACAACAATATGGATTCCATTATCACAAGAAGACAAAGTAGGGAAGTAAAAGTCGGTAATGTAATTATAGGTGGCAATAACCCTATAGTAGTGCAAAGTATGACTAATACAGATACTATGGACACTATGGCAATAGTTGAACAAACTATGCGAATGGTAGAACAAGGTTGCCAGATGGTGAGAATTACTGCTTCTGAAGAGAAGACTGCTAACAATCTTTACAACATCAAAAACGAACTTGTTAAGCGAGGTTGTGATGTTCCTTTGGTTGCAGATATTCATTTCAATCCTAAAGCTGCTGAAATCTCTGCTTCTTTGGTGGAAAAGATTAGAATAAATCCAGGAAACTATGTTGACAGAAAGTGGAAAGAAGGTTTTTCAGATAAAGATTATGAAGATATTTTGAAAAGAGCTCAAGATAATATTTCTCCACTTATAGATATATGTAAGAAGCACAATACAGCTATCCGTATAGGAGTAAATCATGGATCTATCAGTGAAAGAATAGTCTACAGATACGGAAATACTCCTTTGGCTATGGCTGAAAGTGCTATGGAGTTTTTGAGAATGTTCAACGAGATGGACTTTCTCAATATTGTTGTCTCTATGAAGGCAAGTAATGTTAAGGTTATGAATCAGGCAAACCTTATCCTAGTGGAAAAAATGAAGGAGGTAAATATGTCACTTCCTCTTCATCTTGGAGTAACAGAAGCTGGTAATGGAGAAGATGGAAGAATAAAAAGTATTTGTGGAATAGGTTCTTTATTGGCACAGGGTATAGGTGACACTATTCGTGTTTCTCTTACAGAAAAACCAGAGAATGAAATCCCAGTTGCAAAACTTCTTGCCAATGCTTTCTCGGATATTTATGAAGGTAAAGAAATAGAACAAGATGCTGTTGCAACAAGAGAAATCGCAGACAGCGCAAGACTGCTTTTGGACGACAAGATAGATGTAGATTCTTTCTATCTAGAAGATGAAGAACTTACAAAAAATATATTACAAGCAACTGGCAAGAAAGTATTCAAGGCGGAATTCATAGCATGTCCTTCTTGTGGAAGAACAAAATATGATATTCAGTCTGCATTGGAAAAAGTAAAAGAAAAATGTTTTCAATTAAAAGGCTTGAAAATAGCTGTTATGGGTTGCATAGTTAATGGGCCTGGAGAAATGGCTGATGCAGACTATGGCTACATTGGTTGCGGTAATGGGAAAGTAAATCTTTATAGACAAGGTCACCTTATTCATTCTTCCGTAGAAGAAGAAAATGCAATAAATCTTCTAATATCTATGATAAAAGAAGATGGAAAGTGGGTAGAACAGCAATAAAACAAAAAATTCTTTCAATTTATGGTCAGTATATACGAACTAGCTTTCTCAAAAATCTATGGAGTAGGGTTCCGAGTTGGTAATGAAATATTAAAACACCTTACTCCAGAAGAATTGTTTACTTCTTCCAGAACTTCATTGGAGGCTTTATTTGGTGGAAGAACAAGAACAATAAATGATATTTTGAACAAGACTATGTTCGCCCAATGTGAAAGAGAATTAGATTTTATTATAAAAAACAATGTTCGCTCCACATTCCTTACACACGAAGATTATCCAACTAGGTTAAAGAATATTCCAGATGCTCCTTTTTGTTTATTTGTTGCAGGTAGAGGAAATCTAAATGCAAATAGAATGGTTGCTGTTGTAGGCTCAAGAAACAATACCGAATATGGAAGACAAATGACGGAAACCATAGTGGAGGAACTACAAAAACTGAATGCTGTTGTAGTAAGCGGTCTAGCTTACGGAATAGATGCTATTTCTCATAGAGCGGCATTAAACAGAAACATTCCTACGTTTGGAGTTCTTGGTCATGGATTGGATACTATTTATCCAAAAGATAATTGGGAACTATCTCAGCAAATGCAAGAAACAGGCGGATTGGTTACAGAATGTTTCACCAATACGATGATTACTCGTTTTAACTTCCCTCAAAGAAACAGAATTATAGCAGGCTTGTGTGATGTAGTGGTCGTGGTGGAGGCAGCTAAGAAAGGTGGAGCTCTTCTTACAGCAAGATTGGCTAATGACTACAATAGGGAAGTAGTTGCTGTGCCTGGAAGATTTGGAGATGAGTATTCAGAAGGTTGCAATTTCCTTATAGAGAGTAATAGGGCGCACATACTTTCCTCAGTCAAGACAATAGCTAAGTTGATGGATTGGAATGAAAGAGTAACTGAAGTCTCTCTATTCACAAATGAAGAGAACATTAGCAAAGGCAACGAACTTAGAGGTCCAAAGCATAAAATCTATAAACACTTAAAGATAAAAGGAGAGATGGATATAGATTCCCTAAGTGTGGAATTATCTATGGGAGTAAATGATTTGTCTGCTTCTTTATTGGAACTTGAGTTGGAAGACTATGTAATGGCAAAACCTGGAAGGGTATACAAAGCTTTGTAAATAGAATTAAGAGTTGTGAAAATAAAATGGCGAAACAAGAAATTGTTTCGCCATTTCTTTTTATCCTTTGAATAGTATTTTCTATTCTAATAGTTTCTTGCGAAGATAACTCTTTGATGAGAAGGTTTTCCTGTGTAGATACATTTGCCTTCTTCTTGTGGAGCATCGATAGGAATACAACGGATAGTTGCTTTTGTTTCTTCTTTAATCTTAAGTTCTGTTTCTGTTGTACCATCCCAGTGACACATAAGGAAACCTCCTTTTTCAATTTCTTTCTTGAAATCTTCCCAAGTGTCAACATTTCTTGTTTTTTCAGCTCTAAGTTTAACTGCTTTGTCAAATAGATTTTGTTGAATGTCTTTCAATAATTTTTCTATGTGTTCTGCTAAACCTTCTGTAGAGCGTAGGTCTTTCTCACAAGTATCTCTTCTGAATACTTCAACCTTTCCTTCTTTCAAGTCTCTTGCTCCAAGTGTTACTCTAACAGGAACGCCCTTAAATTCATATTCATTGAACTTCCAACCTGGTTTTGTCTTAGCATCATCATCGTATTTTATTGAGATGTTCTTTGCTTTCAAATCAGTCATCAGTTGGTCTGCCAAAGCGTCAATCATTTGTTTTTCTTCATCTGTCTTGAAGATAGGAACAAGAACAACTTGTAATGGAGCCAATGCTGGAGGAAGTACAAGACCATTATCGTCAGAGTGAGTCATAATCAAAGCACCCATCAAACGAGTAGAAACGCCCCAAGAACTTGCCCAAACATATTCCAATTTGTTGTCTCTCGAAAGGTATTTTACATCAAATGCTTTTGCAAAGTTTTGACCAAGGAAGTGAGAAGTACCTGCCTGCAAAGCTTTACCATCTTGCATCATAGCCTCGATACAGTATGTGTTTACTGCACCAGCAAATCTTTCATTTGCAGTCTTGACACCTCTAACTACAGGAACGGCCATATATTTTTCTGCAAAGTCTGCATAAACATGCATCATCTTTACAGATTCGTCTTCTGCTTGTTCAGATGTTTCGTGAGCAGTATGACCTTCTTGCCATAGGAATTCTGCTGTACGAAGGAACATTCTTGTTCTCATTTCCCAACGGACAACATTTGCCCATTGGTTGCAAAGAATAGGAAGATCTCTATATGATTTTATCCAACGGCGATAAGTATCCCAAATAATAGTTTCAGAAGTAGGTCTTACGATAAGTTCTTCTTCTAATCTAGCATCTGGGTCTGGAACCAAACCTTTTCCATCAGGAGATTTTGCTAAACGATGGTGTGTTACAACAGCACATTCTTTTGCAAAACCTTCAACGTGTTCTGCTTCTTTTTCAAAAAATGATTTTGGAATGAAAAGAGGGAAGTATGCATTATGGTGACCTGTTTCTTTAAACATAGTATCTAAAGTGTGTTGCATTTTTTCCCAAATTGCGTATCCATATGGTTTGATTACCATACAGCCTCTAACTGAAGAATTCTCAGCAAGGTCTGCTCTAACAACTAGTTCATTATACCATTCTGAATAGTTTTCTTGTCTTGTTACAAAATCTTTTGCCATTATATGATTCCTTTTTGGTACGGTTTTTGATAATTTTCTTTAAACGAAACCTTTTTACGATAAATTTCGTTGAAAAAGGCGTTGCAAAGATACAAAAAGTTGAACTATTATACAATAAACTAAGGAGGTTATTATGAAATTTTTGAAATCACAATCAGTTTTAATGCCAGTGGTAGCAATAGCCCTTATGGTGCTTACAGGTGGTTGTGCAATCAATTCTCAAGATTATGTGTCAGATGATGTTTATGCAGATGATATAGAGATACAAGAACAAGAAGAATTGGCAGCAAGAAGAGAAGGACAAAAGGTTTATAGAGACAATAGATTTGAACATCGTTCTCAACAATACAGAGAGCCTTATGTTAAGACAACTCCTTCTGCAGAAGATATGCCACAGGAAGCTGTAGCAACAGATGGTCAATATGATTATGATACGACAGGATATGTAGATACAGAAGAATTTGATATGGATAATTACTACGATTATGCATATGCAGCTCGTTTGAAAAGATTTCACAATCGTGTTTTTGTATATGATTACTATGATAATTTTTACACAGATTTGTGCTGGTATGATCCAGATCCATGGCTATGGGGAACAAGTATCTATCTAGGTTATCGTTGGTGGTATCCTTCTATGACTTGGCATTATGGTTGGGGATGGAATCACTACTATGGTTGGAATCATTGGCACTATGATCCATGGGGTTGGGATTACTACGCATGGGGTGGTCCTCACTACTGGGGCGGACATCATCACTGGGATTACCATCGTCCTTGGTACTACAATAGTAGAGACTACAACTCAAACTTCTATAGACCAGACTATGGAGAAGGTCGTATAGCAAGAGGAAATACAGTTTCTGGGGGAACAGGATACAGAGGCGAACCTGGAGCAGGTGGAAAGACTACATCATTTGGAGAAAAATACATACAAAGATATGGTTCAAACAATACTGTTACAAGCAACTCAAGAACTCTCTCTCGTGGAACTGCAGCAAGAAACACAATGAGATCAACATCAATAAGACCTAACAACTCAACAGTAACTCCAAATAACAGAAACAATCGTTTACAGAAACCAACAACTTCAAGACAAATAACACCTAACAACAGAAACAGCCATTCTGTTACTCCTCAGGGAAACAATCCAAGAACAAATGGCTCTTCAACAATAAACACAAACTCACGCCGTACTTATACACCACCATCAGTACGTCAGCAAAGAAATACAAATGAATATAGAAAGAATACACCAAATACTACACGTCCAACATCAAGACCTACAATGTCTAATTCAAATAGTTCTTCACGCTCAATAAGTCCTTCTCGTTCTACATCTTCACGTTCTAGTATGGGAAGCAGTTCAAGAGGAACATCACATTCAAGCGGTAGTTCTTCACACTCTGGCGGAAGTATATCAAGAGGTGGAAGAAGATAGTCTCCCAGGAGAATAGTTTAAGAATAAAAAATTTGAAACGTATTTAGAAAGTAAACAATTAAAATTTTAACAAAATGAAAAAAGTATTGTTTTTTGCATTAGGATTAGTGGTTATGGTTAGCCTTAATGCGCAAAATGAAACATTCCCACTACTATTTAGTCAGTATGGAGTAAATGGTACAGCTGCATCTATAGGAAAAGCAGGAGCAATAGGTGCATTGGGTGGTGATATTATGTCTGCAAATTACAACCCTGCTGGATTGGGTCTATACAGAAGAAGTGAAATGTCTCTTTCAATGGGATTGGATATTACATCAACAAAGTCTCAGTTTAACGGAATACAGGCAGATGACTCTCGTCCTTCATTCAATTATGGCAATATGGGCTTCGTTTTAGACATAGATAACGGAAAAGGAAACTGGCGTCACGTTCAGTTGACATTTGGCCTTAATAGATTGATGAACTTTAGCAACAAAACAAAGATCGTTCGTCCAGGACTTACATCATCTTTCATAAATGACAACGTATTGGACAACATTACATCTTTAAATGATGACTTTATTTCTTCAGGTGTTGTAGATACAGCATACGATGGAATTACTGATACTTATTTCATTTCTTCAGTATATGAAACAGGTGATGAATTTGACCAAATAAAATCAATAAAGGAAAGTGGTTACATAAATGAATTCTCTATGTCTCTTTCTGGTAACTACAACAATATCCTTTACCTTGGTGCAACATTAGGAATTCCTTTCGGCTCTTATTCTTGCAAGACATCTTTCTCTGAAGAAAGATTTGTATCAGGAATATCTACAGGATACTACAACTACAATACTCAACAAGATTTGTCAGTTGCTGGTATAAACCTTAAACTTGGTGCAATCGTTAGACCTGTAAGTTGGGTGAGATTGGGTGCTGCTATCCATACTCCAACATACTACAGTACTGTTGACGATTACTATGCAGAAGTAGAGTACAATAGCTGGTCTGGTGGTTGGTATCCAACATTTGAATACTCTATGCGTACCCCTTGGAAATTTATGGGTAACCTTGCATTTGTCATTGGAAACAACAAAAGTCCTATCTCAGGAACAATTAGTTTAGATTACGAACGTACAGATTATAACTTTATGTCATTCTCTTTCGATGACGACATTATGAGAGAAACAAGACTTAACACAAGTATAGACAATAATTTCACAGGAGCAAATAATATCCGTCTAGGTGGAGAATTGAAATTGGACAGACTTTATCTTAGAGCAGGATATGCTTACTTTGGCAATCCATACAAAGAAAATGTGAATGATGCTGCTTGGAATTACATAACTTGCGGTGTTGGTTACAAAGGACAATCTTTCTTCTTTGACTTGGCTTACGCATACGGCAAGACAGAAGGCGGAAAATACTACATGTACACTAACGACATGAATCCTGCAACAACACTTTCTACAACAAAGAACCTAATCCAAACTACAATAGGTTTCAAATTTTAATCCACAAACAAATTGAAAAAGTCGGTAAAGAAGACTTTCTTTACTGCATCTTGGAAAGGCCGTTATGAGAATAACGGTCTTTTTTTTATTATTGAGATTTTTTGCAAAGCTTATTTTCTTTTGATAGAAAATAACTCAAATAGAAAAAATCTAACTCTTTGTTTTGGAGAAGTAAAACGAGGAATTATGAAACTAAAAAGAGGAGTTAAAATTCTGCAAGTCCGATTTGCAACGCTTACAAGTCGGACTTGTAAAGAAATAATACTTCCTTTTATTTCTCTGAAACTAAGACTTAGCAAAATTAAAACGGCGTTTTTACGTATTGATAGATTTTTATGCAATGATAGAAATATAAAAAACTACCCTTTCTGTGTTAAGGATAATACAATATGTAAAAATTTTGTAATTTTTTTTATGGTGACTGTTTACATTTGGCTATTTTTGTTTGTCTAATAAGTAAGAGCAGGAGATAATATACCTGTTGACACAAGATTGATAGAATAAAAAGAAAACGCTCCATTGGGAACGATTTTTTTAGTAATTATTTCTTATTAGAAATAGTTAAATATTTGAAAAATAAGTGTATATTTGCGTTGTATTGATATTTATTTGATAAAAGAGATGTAGGTTTAAATATTGTTATTGTTGAAAACATTTTCTAAAAATAGTATAAAAAATCAAATTAAAAGGTAAAAATTATGAACAGATTCATGACATTTGTCCTAGCATTGGGACTTTCAATTTCAGTATTTGCTCAAACAAATCCAAACTATTTCATATCTACGCCAACATTTGAAGAGAACTATGGTTTGTTTGATGTATCTATCAATGTATCAATATCAAATGATTTGGGTATTCAGAAATATGCGGTTCTATGTTATCCGAAAAATTATCTAGAAGATAATTTTGAACAAATAGGATATGGAAGTTATGGAAGTTTTGAAACTGTACAAGATTATCTAATAGATCGTTGCGATGCATTGGAAAGTCATCATATTCCAACATTTATAGAGACTGATAGTTTAGTAACTTTCCCACATATGGTTGGTGGAGATGAATATACGTTGTATATTTTATTGAATTACACTAATAATACATGGGAGATGATTACTAAAGATATAGAATTACCATCAACTACAAGACCAGGCGTATCAGGTCTTACTATAAATAAAACTAACAACGTAGAAGATGGTACTATAGATTGGAATATTGAACCAAACGATCAAACATCAAAGTATTTCTTTATGTGCAAAAAGAAAGACACTATAACATATGATGAACAAACTGCAATAGAAT
>JAGHSX010000189.1 GCA_018065645.1 Candidatus Scybalousia scybalohippi | reverse complement strand
GTATACACACTATGGGAAGATAAAAGGGAAAGAAAGAATAATTGAACAAACTATTAAAAGAGAAATTATGGATAACAATACATTGGGTGTCAATACAACAGAAGAACAATTATTAGATTTTCAGCCAGTAGATGACCAATCAACTTATATCAAAGTAATAGGTGTTGGTGGTGCTGGTACAAATGCTGTTAACCATATGTTCAAGGAAGGAATCACAGGTGTTGATTTCCTTGTTTGCAACACAGATAAGCAAAGTCTTGATGCTTCTCCTATAAAAAATACATTAAAGATAGGTAAAGGTTTACTTGGTGCAGGTAACAATCCAGCTGTTGCAAAAGAAGCAGCAATAGAAGCAGAAGATGAAATCAGAGATGCTTTGTCTAATGGAACAAGAATGTTATTCATTACTGCTGGTATGGGTGGTGGCACAGGTACAGGTGCTAGTCCTGAAATTGCACGTATAGCAAAGACTGTTAAGATACCAGGAGAAGAAAATGAAGAAATATTGGTTGTTGCTGTTGTAAATACTCCATTTTCTCACGAAGGAAGAAAACGTAAGGAACAAGCCAAAAACGGTATAGAAGAATTAAGAAAAGTTGTTGATGCTATCATAGTTGTAAACACAGATAAATTGAAGAATCGTGGAGTTATGTCTATGAGTAAGGCTTTTGCAGCAGCAGATGATGTTTTGCTTACAGCTGTTAAAGGTATCTCAGAGATTATGACAAGCGATGCTTATATGCATGTTGACTTTAGAGATGTTCAATCTGTAATGAAAAACTCTGGTGTTGCTCTTATGGGAATAGGTGTTGGTGAAGGACAAGATAGAGCAAGACAAGCTATAGAACAAGCATTGACAAACGACTTGTTGAATGATGACGACCTTTCTCAAACAAAGAACGTACTTTATTATGTTTCTTGTTCATCAAAGGATGGTTGTGAACTTTCAACAGAAGAATTGGCAGAAATTACAAACTACATAGAAGAACACGTAAACGCAGATGTTGACGTTATCTGGGGTTACGGATATGATGATTCTTTGGAAGACAAGGTTTCTATTACATTGGTTGCTACAGGTTTTGAATCAAAAGATATTTATTCTCCAACAACTAGAATAAATACCAACAAAGAGGAAAAAAAAGTTGAGGTAAAACTTGACACAAAACCAGAAGTTACTCCCAGAGTAGAACCTGTTGTTGAAGAAAAAAAAGAAACTGACACAGAATTTGTTGTAAAACAAAAAGAAGTTGTTGCTGAGCCAGTAAAAGAAGAAGCAAAGGTTGAAGAACCTGTTCAAGAACAGCCACAAAAGGTTGTTTATGTTTTGGATGTTGAAGATTCTGCAACTCCAGCACCAGAACCTATGCCAACAATCAGTGAACCTGTTCAAATAACTATAGACCAGACTCCTGTAACTCCTGCTCCAGAAATAAAGCCTGTAGAGGTTGAAGCAAAAGTTGAAGTTGCTCCAGTAGAAGCAGAAGTTGAAAGAGTAGAAGTTGAAGAAAAACAGATAGAACTTGAAAACAATTCTATAGAGGCAGAACTTGTTCAAGAGCCTGTTGAAAGCGCAGTAAAACAAGAAACAGTTTCAACAATAGAAGTTGGTGCTAAATCAATAAATATTGTAGAAGTTCCAACAGCTGTTGCAGTGGAAGAACCAAAGCCAGTTGTAGAAAATACAGTCCACACAATGCCTCATCAGACTTTAGGTGAAGTAATCAATGGACAAAATGCTAGAACATCTTCTTCTGTTTCTGCATCTGCAGCAGAAAAAGCTAAGATGCGTGCAAGTAGAATGGAGATGATACGTAAGATGTTGGCAACACCAGATGGAGTAAAACATTTGGAAGAGTCAAGACCTTATACAACTAATGAATTTTCTACAGTATACTCTGCTCAAGACGAAAAAACAGAACGTTTTGCTATGTCATCAGCAGGAAATATAGTTTATACAGAAAACCCTACATTAAATAGTTCTGTTGACTAGAAAAACACAGGATATCCAAAAAATATCATAATAGTTGAATTTTTCCTTTCTTTATTAAGAGTGCAGCCTATGGTTAGCACTCTTAATTTTTTTAGATAAAGTTGTAGAGAAATTTATTCGGTTTCCCACTCGTTTAGTTGCATCTCATCGCTTTCCAACATCTTTAGATAGTTGGAGTATCTGTCAATGGATATTTCGCCGTCTTCCACAGCCTGCTTGATAGCGCAATGAGGTTCGTGGGTGTGAGTGCAGTTGTAATACTTGCAATCTTCCAGTCTTTCTTTCATCTCTGGAAAATACAAAGCCAACTCTTCTTTTTTGAAATCCACCATACCAAATGATTTTATTCCAGGAGTGTCTATGATGTTTATTTCTCCTTCTGTAATCATCTGTGCAAAAGTTGTGGTGTGCTTTCCTGAAAGGTGAGAAGCAGATACTTCTCCTGTCTTCAATGAGACAGAAGGACACAAAGCATTTATCAAAGTGCTTTTACCTACTCCACTATTGCCAGAGAACAAGGTTACCTTTCCTTGCATTTCTTGTTTCAGTCTTTCTATACCAGTACCCTCCTGTGCAGAGACAAGCAAGCATTTGTAACCTATGTTTTCGTAGATATCTATCAACTCGCCAGCATATTGCATAGCTCCCTCATCGTAGATATCTACCTTGTTGAAGACTATCTGGCAAGGAACATTGTATGCGTTGGCTGTCACAAGGAAACGGTCTATGAAGGCCGTCTCTGTCTTTGGTAACTTGGCACTTATCACCAGAAAAGCCATATCTATGTTTGAAGCTATGATTTGAGTCTGTTTTGACAATTTCGTAGAACGGCGAATGATGTAGTTCTTTCTTTCAAATATCTTGTCTATAAGACTATAGTCATTCTCACCTTCTCTAAATCTTACTCTATCTCCTATGGCTATTGGATTGGTGGTTTTCAAACCTTTGATACGGAAATTTCCTTTTATGAAACAAGGTACAAGACTGCCATCATCACGTCTTATAACGTAACTGCTGCCAGTGGTCTTTACCACTATACCTTCGTTTTTCTGTAAAGTCTCTTCCATATTCAAATGCAAAAGTACAAATTTTTATTGAATTTTCAAGATAATTGCATTGGGAGATTTTCCACTAGGAGAAAATAAAAAAGGATAAGCATTTGCTTATCCTCTTTCCTTAGTAGCGGAGGAAGGATTCGAACCAACGACCTCCGGGTTATGAGCCCGACGAGCTACCACTGCTCTACCCCGCATTCTATTTTCAGTTTGCAAAATTACAACAATTTTCAATATCTGCAAACTTTTTTATAGATTTTTTTCTTTTTACTTTCTGCCTGTATGACCAAATCCACCTTCGCCTCTCTCTGTAGAAGAAAGTTCAGTTACTTCTTGTATAGTGGCTTGATCGTGTTTTGCTATCACCATCTGGGCAATACGTTCTCCATTGGTAATAGTGAAAGCCTCGTTGGAAAGATTTACCAAAAGTATTTTCAGTTCGCCTCTATAGTCAGCATCTATTGTTCCTGGGGAATTTAAAACAGTTATGCCATGTTTAAAAGCTAAACCGCTTCGAGGTCTTATCTGTGCTTCATAGCCAGGTTCCAGTTCCATATACAAGCCAGTAGGTATCAGCATTCTTTGCATAGGCTGCAAGATTATCTCCTCTGGAATAAAAGCTCTCAAATCCATACCTGCGCTAAGTACAGTCTCATATTGTGGCAATTGATTTCCACTTTTGTTTACTATCTTTACAATGCTCATAATAAAAAGTTTTTCAATTTTTTTCAGAAAGCAAAGATACAAATTTTTATTTTCGTATCTTTGCAATTCAATAAAAAAATGTATAACTAAACAAAAAACTAATAAAAATGAGAAATATAATCTTATTCGGAGCTCCAGGAGCAGGTAAAGGCACACAAAGCAACATCATAAGAGAAAAATATGATTTCGCTTATATTTCTACAGGTGAAATACTTAGAGCAGAAATCAAGAATGGTACAGCTCTTGGAAAACAAGCAGAAGAAGTTATCAACAAAGGTCAACTTGTAAGCGATGAAATCATAGTTGGAATGATTTCTTCTTTCATAGAAAAGAATAATGCAAAGGATCTTCTTCTTGATGGTTTCCCTCGTACAGTTAAGCAGGCAGAAGCTTTGGATGCTATCCTTGCAAAGATGAACCGTGGCGAAGCAAGAGTAATAGAATTGGAAGTTCCAAAAGATGTTTTGATGAAAAGACTTCTTAAGAGAGCCGAAATAGAAGGACGTAAAGATGATAACGAACAAACTATCATGGAACGTTTCAATCAATATGATGCAAAAACAGCAAAGGTTGCAGAATACTATAAACAAAAGAATGCTTACATCTCTATAGACGGAGAACATGGCACTCCAGAAGAAATAGCTGTTAAACTTTGCGCTACTATAGACACTCTATAATAGTTTTTTAAACAATAAGGAGCAGGCCTCAAAACTTCAAAAGTTTTGAGGCTTTTCTTTTTTTATTCCTATTTATAAAGCCATTTTTTAGTTTGCAAAAATAAAACGCCGTTTTATTTTCCTAACTCTTCGTTTTAATTTTCTAAAACTTCGTTTCGCTCCAGTAAAACGAG
>JAGHSX010000057.1 GCA_018065645.1 Candidatus Scybalousia scybalohippi | reverse complement strand
TTAGCACCTGTAATCAGAGACTTAACAACATTTCTTACTGACTTAACAAATAAACTGAACTCTATGGATGAAGGCACAAAAAAGAGTATAGTTGCTTTTTTGGCTGTAGTAGCTGCCATTGGTCCAGTCTTGCTGGTGATAGGCAAACTAATAGCAGGAATAGGACAGGTTATTTTCTGGTTCGGAAAAATACAAGCTGCATGGCCTGCAATCGTTGGAGCATTCGGAGCTATCAAGGGAGCAATAATAGCAGCAAGCGGTACAGTTAGTGCTTTCTTGGGACCAATTGCATTGCTGATAGGCTCTCTTGCTTTTATGATTACCAGAATAAAAGAATGCGGAATGACTTGGGAAGATTTTGTAGATGGAATGGTTTTCCTGTGGAATGATGCAGTTGCTTTTGTAAAACAGCTTGTGGAAGATATCATCTATGTATATGACGATTTGACAGGCAAGGCTTTTCATTGGGGCTTTGATTTGATTAAGAATTTTGTTGAAGGAATTCTGTCAAACGTACCTTCATTACGGAGTGCTGTGAATAATATAGCAGACGAGATTGCATCACGCATACACTTCTCATCGCCTGATGTTGGTCCTTTGGCTGACTTCCCTAGATATATGCCTGATATGCTCAAGGAACTTGCTACTGGAATAAATGCCAACATAGGACTTCTCGATAAGCCTATGAACAATCTTGCAAGTGCAATGGTCCCAACGAACGGAATGGGAGATAAACTTGACGGCATAAAGGGAGCAATCGGCAACATGAACACCAACGTGAATGTAACCCTTGAGGGCGATGCACAGGGACTGTTCAGAATGGTTAAGACACAGAACGGCAAGGCAAAGCGCATGACAGGACGCTCTGCTTTTGCTTGAGGATAAAAAAATGGCGATTTTTAAAATCAGAACTTTTGATTTGAGTCCTTACATAATGCAGGGGCAATACACCATTAATGAGATAGACCAGTACGAGGAATGGATAGATGCTGGTGGAAATACTCATAGGAGCGTGTCAAAGCGCAGATGTGAAGGCTCACTCAAAGTAAAATTCTGTAGAGTAGGTGACTACGAGAATTTCATACATGAGTACAGAAGCGCAAGGAACATGAACGGAACAGTTACTTGCACGATGTTTGTTAACAATACGAATTCTGTAAGGACTAATGTTGAAGCTTTTCTTGACTTTGAGCCTACGAAGAACAGAAACGGAAGTAACAGAGACATATATGATGAGTTCGTCATAGAAGTGACGGAGAGGTAAGAAATGATTAATGTTTCTGAGGAAGTAAAAGCAAAACTAAATAGCGACTACTGCAAAAAAGATTTTTCACTTGTAATTAATCATTCTGCTGTGGGTGTTGAGGGAATATATGACTCCATCAAAATTACACAGCAGATTATGAGTGATAGAGCAGAGTTCATCGGATGTATGTCATCAAGCCTTGAGATTAAGGTATCAAGTGGCAGTATTTCAAAATCGGATTACACTGGCGCACCTGTGTCACTCACAATGCGTGTGTATATGGACGATGGAACAATGAGTGAGTATATCCCACTATTTAGCGGATATGTTGACTCGTGCGAAAAGACAGCCGATGGAAAATGGCAGCAGTTTGTATGCTATGACTTATTAGCCTATATGGGCGACAAAGAAATCTATAACACATATAAAAAAGCCTTTAAGGAGATAGGCTCTCCGCTGACTGTATCACAGCTCAGAACGTATATCGTAGAGCAAGGTCTTAAAATTCAGCAGCAGGCAGTCATACTGCCAAATGATGATGTTAAAATCAAGAAGCGACTCCGTAGGAAAAATATGACAGCGTTGGAGTTAATGAAACATATATGCCAAGCAAATGGTGTGTATGGTTATATCAATGATGCAGGAGCTTTTGCATATAAAGTGTTATCGTCTAGTGGCGAGATTACCACTATTCCATATTACAGAGAGCTGACTTACTCTCATTCTGTAATAAATCCAATTAAAAAAGGAATGACTTTCAGAACCAACAACAATGACGCAGGAGTTCACGTTGATTGGAGCGAATATCAGAAGTATGTAACTGCTGATTGGGATGACTCTTCGACAGACCATTATATAGTTGATCCAGACGATGAAGATGTTACAGAGTCTGCATATATCATTCAAGGTAATTACATAGCTTACAAGCTGAACGCAAGTAAGAAAAAGGTAATGCTTGCAAATATAATGAGGTCTGTCGGTAATAACATCACGTTTAGAACATACAGAGCAAAGTGCAATGGCCTGCCTTATTTGGAATGTGGAGACAGAATACAATTTGCGACTGATGATGGTAACTTCATAGGACCGTTTGTGATTACGAAGAGGACTCTTGAGGGCAGTCAAATAATGACAGATACCTATGAGTGTGAAATCAACACCGATTATGATGTAGAGGATGAAGCAGGAACAACAACGATATCTACTGATGGCAATTACGTTTCTGATATAAGCGGTTCTAATCTTCCACCAGAGGTGTCGGACTCAGCGCAGGTTGCCAATATTCTGAATGATACAGAAGTGATGGTAGTAGTGAGCTGGGATGAAGCTACAGGCATACTTGAAACTACATCAAAGACAATTAAGCTAGAAACGGATGATACTCCTGCAATTGAAGGTACTTAAATGGCAAAAGTAAGAAACTTAAAATACGGAATAGGAAATGCCCCACAGGCAATAGTTGAACAGCCAATATTCAAAGGCACACCACTCAAGAAATGGGTACACAATGGCATTGTGGTGTGGGAGAATGGTGGCGCAAATCTCATAGGTATGTGTGCGAAATATAATAGTGGTGTAGTTGCTATTGATTGGAGTGGAGAAGATGTAAGAGTTAAAGTAATAAGTGGTGCGAACCACTTCATGTCCAACAAATTTATGGCGATAAGGATTTCCCAAGGTAGAGCTTTTCAAGCATCTAAAGATTTTGTAAATTGGAAGTACATATATACTGAAAAATCAATGTATGCTTGGTGGGTTACTGATTATGGCATTTTTTACATTTCGTCTGATAATTATGATTTATACCATATAACCATCGAGCCTGACACGTTGGAAGTTATTGCCGATGTTATTGTATGGTCTAAAGCAGATGGCTTTGTTTATTCAAAATGTGTAGGGCGACACGGAAATGAAGGACTAGGCAGTAATACAATCGGCTCTTTTTGGTATGGTCTTGAAACGTTAAAGAATGAGTATGATGTGCACAATTACGTTTGTGGCACTACAACAGATGAGCAAGGTAGAGTATATGTTGATAGAGTAAAAGAAGATGGTGGTAGTGCACGTAAGTTTAAACCTTATTATGGAACGCAAGGTGATGATTCAAGCACATTTTCAGATGGCTCTTGTATGATAACTCGTAGAATGTTTGAGTATGGTGGCACAACGTATATACAGCCTGTGCAAGTGAGTAAATCCGAAGCTAGGGTTATGGAATTTACCAATATGACAAGTTTTGGCTCATGGCTTGATGATAGAACAGAAAAGCGTGGTGGAACAGCAGAAGAAAGACGCAAATATCGAGCAGAGTTAAAGGATTATATCACTTCTGAATATCCACTAACAATGGAAAATGAAGATGTATCATTTATGGCATACAATTCTATTTTTGAATTTCCAAGAGGTAATATTGGAGATAAACTATTAGTTTTCTACGGCGAAGAAGGTAGCAAAGGTGAGTGGGCGCAGGATTATACATACACACGTTTTTCTGGATTTCTAGGTGTTGAAGAGACAGCAACAGGACTTAAAAGAAGAAAATATATTGATTTTCCTTGGTATGAATATTATCAACCAAGCAATGCAATTGTGAGATACACAGGCATTGCACACATCCACGATGGGCAAAATCCATCGACTACAACGGGAAATAATTTTTCTGTTAATCAGTACCCAAAATATACCACTTACTGCTATAAATATGACGATGATTTTATTGCACACGATGAAAGAGAACAGAGAGAGCTTTTTCCGTACTATGTACTTCCTGTATATTCATACTACGTGGCTTTTAGACATCGAAAGGATATTTCAAAAAGTTTCTTTTTGAACGTACAGACACTATTATCAAAAGATTGGGTAAAACTAGACATCCCAAAAGAATGGTTTTCATAGGCACTCAAACGAGTGTCTTTTTTATTACAAAGAAAGGAGACAATCCAATGAGAAGAGGAACAACACCTATCTTAAAGCTGACATTAGATATAGACCTTGATTTATTGGAAGACATCTACGTCACACTATATCAATCTGGCATTATTCTTACAAAGTTTAATGATGATATAGAAATTTACCTTGATGATAAGCTTATCAAGGTAAGGCTTACAGAAAAAGAAACAATGAGCTTCAAGCCTACAGCCGTTAAGATACAGCTAAGAGCTACCACAAAAAGCGGAGATTCAATAGCGACAGACATAGTAACATTGCCTATGAATGACATACTGTATAACGAGTATATAACTTAAGTTTGGGGGTGATTCCAATGATAGTAAAACTTAAGGTAGAAGATGAACCCAAAGTAGATTTGCATATTGGATCTGATGAAGATGTAGCTTTGTCAAGTGAGAATGTTGTTGAAGTCACTACATCGGATTATCAGAAACTGATTAACAAGCCTACAATCAATGGCAGTTATCCAGAGTATGCTGCGGAACTTGTAGAAAATTACGATGAAGTAGACCCAACAGTACCAGAGTGGGCAAAAGGCGATGAGCCACAGGAAATTACAGAGACACACGTTGAGTTTTTATGGACGAAAATATTCGGCTAGAGAGGAGAATAGCAATGGCTAAACAGATTGATTATTTTGGACCTACAGACCTTGAAAAAATAATTTTGCTCATTCACGCAGAGTTTGAGAAGTATGTAAAATGGTCTGGCGATGCACAGGCAGAGAAGGTTCTGCACAATGATTTTACAGATGATTACAAAGACATTCTCGATGATTTAGAGGATAATTTTGCAAAACTTGATAGTCCAGAGTTCACAGGAATACCAACAGCACCTACTGCACCAGATGATACAAATACCTTGCAGATTGCTACAACAGCATACGTTGTTAAGGCTATAGCCAATGCAATGAGTAAAATCACAGGCATTTCCTTTGATGG
>JAGHSX010000185.1 GCA_018065645.1 Candidatus Scybalousia scybalohippi | reverse complement strand
GTATTAATATTAAAGACAATGCTGAATATGATTCTAAAGAATATAAAGAAGATGTACAAAGAGTAAATAAGTTTTTACAAAATTTTGATGCTAAACAAGAGTTTAGAAACGCTACTAAAAATATGTTGTTAAATGATACATATTTTTGTTGGTTAAGAGATAGTGAAGGTAGTTTTGACGATGAAGCAATTGACTTAAGTAATGAAGATGGCATCGTTGAAAAAAGAAGCAGTTCTTTTGCATTGCAGACTATGCCACAAAAATTTTGTAAAATTACTGGTGAGTTCACTTCTAAAAATCTAAAAGGCAAAAGTTATTTATGGGATTTTAATTTAAATTATTTTACTAATCCAAATGTAAATATTTTAAACTATGACCCTAGTTTAATTAAATCTTTTAACGAAAATAAAGCAACGGATGAATTAAAATCTTATATTGTTGGCAATCAAAAAGAGTTAGATAAGATTAATCGTTACACCATGAACTCTTTTGTAAGAACAAAAGTAAACAATGGTGCTTGGGTATTCAAATATGATTCTTCTAATGCTAACACAGTTCCACCTTTTGCATACTTATTAAAATCTGTATTTAATGATGATGTAGTTGAAAGACTTCAAAAAGACAAAGATATTATTTCTGCTAATGCGATTATTTTAGGTGAAATGAAAACAAGAGACAAGGAAAATGTAGGCAATAATAAAAATGCATTTACCATTGACCCTAAACAAGTTGGTGCTTTAATGAAATTAGCTAGAAATGGTATTAATAAAAATATTAAACAAATTGCTTTACCTTTGGAAGAAACTAGATTATATCAATTTGCAGATAACAATAGTAATATGTACAAAAACACTTTAGGTTCTAATGCTGGACTTGGTGCTCATAATGGTGCTATTATCTTTAGCACAGAAAAATTGGCACAAGAAGAAGCACAAATAGCGTCTACTATTGATTACGAATCTATTGCAAAAAGTGTATATCCACAATTTGAAAACTTCTTAAATTTCTTTATTAATAAAAAGACTAAAAAATATAAGTTTAGATTTACTGTTAAAGGTAGTACTCTACCATTCTTAAGACAAAAAGACATTGATAACCATATGAAGTTTATGGATAAGGGTATTCAAATTCCACCACAAAGAATCGGTACTTTATTAGGATATGAAATGGAAGAATTTGAGTGTCTTATGAAAGAAGCAAAGTATGGTTCTATGCAAGAAGATATGTTTATGCTTATGAATATTAATACAGCAAATAGTTCAAATCCTAGTTCACAAGCTGGTGCACCACAAAAAGATGTGAGTGATTTACAAGAAGGAACTAGGGATTATCAATAGGGGGAATGTACTATGATGTTAGGTAAACCAAACAATATTGATAATTATATTTGTGTAAATTCTGACCAATGTATAGAATTACATAAATTAGGATTTGAACCAATATATAGAGAAATAACAGAAGATAAAATTTATTTCTTAAGAAGTACGACATTATGTAAGGTGGTGAGAGAAAAGTGGAATTTAATAGTAAAGTAGAATATTCTATCGAAGATTGGAAGAAATATCAAGATGATGAAAGCATAGATTTGGCTTTAGGTAGAATTGAATTTTTATCTGATAAACCCAATACTCATCATCATGTATATAGTTTAGATGTTCTAAAACAATACGCACCTTCTTATTTAGGAAAATTTGTAGTATCTAAATATGATAAATATGAAGGAGATGCTAGTACTCATGTACATGACCAGCAAATTGTTGGTTATATCCCAACAACTCAAGAAGTAAAATTTGAACAAAAAGCAGATGGATATTGGTATGCAAGTGTAGATGTTGTTATTTCTAAAATCTACGCTCCAGAAATTTATCAACTTTTTACCCAAGAAAATTATCGTTCTGTATCTGTTGAACAATTAGTAGGATTTACTAAAGAAACCGAAAATTACGCAGATGGAGCACAAGATAAAATTGTTGTTGGTTTTGAAGGTATTGGCATTACAATTTTAGGAAAGAAATTTAATCCTAGTGTTGGTGGTGCTAATATTCAATTAACTAGAATGTCTGAAGATAGTATTCAAGAAATTGAACAAGAATATGTTAAATATTCACAAAAAGATTCAAATGTTGTTAATATGCAAGAAATTAAAGAACAACTTGATAGAATAGAAAACAAATTAAGCAAGGAGGTTACTATGGCTGAAAATACACAAGAAGTTTTGGCTGAAGAAGTAGTTGAAGAAGTAGAAATGACTGCTACTGAAACCGAAACTGAAAATGTTGAAGAAGTTCAAAATGCTGAAATTTCTGAACAACCTACTGTTATGTCTGAAGTAGAAGTTATGGCTGAAGAAGAAGCAGAAGCAGAAAATGAAGCAGAAGAAGCAGAAGCAGAAGAAGAAACTATGGCTTGCGGTGAAAAAGAAACCAAAATGGCTGAATTAGAATCTAAATTAACTGATGCAGAAGCAAAAATTTCACAATATGAAGCAGAATTAGAAGAATTGCGTAAATTCAAATCTGATATTCAAATGAGTGAAAAAAGAAATATTGTTGCAAAGACTTTAGCACAAGTTAAAGAATTTGTAGATGAGCAAACATATGAAGGTTTCTCTCAAAGTGGTGAAACTTGTGAATATGAAAATATTGGTGCTTGGAAGAATGAAGTACTTGCAAGTATCGCAGAAAAGACACTTGAAAAAATGTCTCAACTTACTGCTAGTGAAGAAGGTATTTCTGAAATTGGATTACCTGTAGAAGCAGATGTTAAGACTAGCATTTATGATTAAATAAAAAGGAGATAAAAAAATGGCAAAACATGGCGTTTTATTTGAAACAGATAATTTTATCAAAAACTGCATTAACAGAGGTGCAGTTGCAACATTTGACATTGATGGTGGAGCACCTGTTGTAGTTGGTGGCGTAAACGCTACTGATAAGGAACTTTACAACCTTACCAAGTATGATGACGAAGCACAAGTTGCTATTGCTTACAATCCTTCTGTAAAGTATGATGTAATTGGTGGCAATCTTTTCCCCGCAAAGTCTTTGGATGACAGAAATTACTACAACCCTGCTAACAAGGTTGTTGACATCTTCATTCCTGAAAAGAATATTGAATTTGGTGTAACTATGGCTAACATTGATGGAACTACTGCTCCTACTGTTGGTCAATTCCTTGAACCCAAGGCTGATTCTACTGTATTTGAAATTAAGTCTTCTCAAACTACTGGTGTTCCTTCTTTTGAAGTAATTGAAATTAAGGAAGTTAAGTATCCTACTTTCGACTTCACTGAAGATGTAGAAAAGATTTATGTTGTTAAGACTAGATTCAATGGTTAATTTTTGTAAAAATAGAAAAGGAGAATAGACAAATGGCAAAGAGATTTAATACTGTTGCTAAATTTGCTCAAACCGAAAATGGTAACAAATTAGTAACTATGATGGAAGATTATGCTTCTCAATATGTTTCTGAAAAAGTAGAAGGTGTAAAACTTTCTTACGATACTAAATATACTATGGCTGAAAAGGCTAAAAAGATTAACGATGCTTATATTGCTGAACTTGCTCGCAGAAGCAAATACAGCAGAGAAGATTTCGACACCGTTGAAGATTACGCTAACTTTGGTGCAGTAGCACAAATGGGTGCACAAATTCAAAAGGCAATGCTTGATGCAGTAACTCCTATCCTTATTAATGCAACTGGTCTTTCCATGCTTGCAGAGTTCCACTATGGTGGTTACGGTGATGTATTTGAATTTGAAGATAAGGACAACAGTGTATACGAAGTATCTCGCATGGGTCGCAGACAAAAGCACACCAAGACCCAAGAAAGAAAGAAGAATAACAAGACTATTTCTACTGAATTTTATGGTCTTTCTACTTATTCTACCCTTCCTCAAATCCTTCTTGGTGACGCTATGATTGCAGAAGACACCATGCTTATGGCTCTTTCTATGAACAAGAAGATTTACACTCTTGTTCTTAATAAGTTCGTATCTGCTGTAAATGCTATTACTGATACCAAGATGATTATGACTGGTTATACTGAAAAGGGATTCCTTCAAAAGTTGCGTTACGGTTCTGCAAAGAACGGTGCAAAGATGGCTATTGTTGGTGACAATGTTGCATTAAAGGATATTCTTCCTGCTGATGCTAGAACTCGCATTCTTCTTCAAGATGAATATAATACAACTCTTGGTTATATGAGTTCTTGGAATGGTTACAATGCTCTTGGCTTTGATGTTGTAGCAGATGATGACCAAGCTAGCGGAGTTCTTGGACTTCCTATCAATAGAGTTTATGGTTTGCCTGTAACTGGTTCTAAACTTATCCATGTTGCTATTGGTACTACTATGTCCAATGCTGACGACCCTATGGATAATGATAATCTTGTTGCTATTAACACCTTTAGAAAAGAATTGGGTGTAGAACTTTGCACAAATCTTAAAGTTGTAAGAGTAGATTTATAATCTATTTTTATATAAGTGGGGGCACATATCGTGCCCCTAGTACATATTCAATTAAGGAGAATTTTTTATATATGGCTGAAACAAAAAGCACAAGGGGCAGAAAGAAGTCTGTGTCCACTGATGAAAATATTAAAGTTGTAGAAACAAGTGATGATTTAACTACTGAATTAGAAAAGGCTAATGCAGAAAAAGCACAAATGGCTCAAATGCTTGCTCAATTACAAAGTCAAATGCTTGCTATGCAACAACAATTAAATAATCAAAATAATGGTCAAGGTCAAGTTGTTATTAAACAAAACGATGATTTAACAAGAACTGTAAAAGTTGTTAGCATGATTCCTTGGACTTATAATTTATCTACTCAACCTTTGGGAAGAGGAAAGGTTTACACTTTTGAAAAATTTGGAGAATTTCAAAATATTAAGTTTTCTGATATGCAAGATATTTTATCTTTAGTTAGTGAACAATTTGAAAAAGGATATGCTATTTTATCTACTAAAAAAGATTACGATGATTTAGGTATCAGTTATATTTATGATACAGTATTAACACAAGAAAAAGTAGAAAAATTAGTTTCTTTAAACGATGACAATAGTGTTGATACTATTTTAAATATGGAAGAAGATATGCAAGAAAAGATTATCGGTATTATCGCAAATAGAATTGCAACAGGTATATCTTATGACTATAACAAGATTAAGAAATTGGAAGATAATGGAATCCAAATTAATGAATTAGTAGAATTAATTACTGCTTCAAACGAAAGTGATGCACAATAATTAATAAATTGGAGAGTGGGTAAGACACCCACTCTTGTACATATTAAAATCAGATGAAAGGAGAACATTGGTCTAATGGGAACTACTTTTATGGAAATTTACACAGACTGGATGTTGCCAGTCATCAATGATTATAAATTAGATAATTTGTATATTGCAAATAGAGATGTTTTATTTAAGTTTTTGCAAGGTTTCTTAAAAAATGGTTTAACAGATTTTGATTGTTTAAAACCATTAACATATCAAGAAATTGATATTTTTGACGAAGAAACAGGATTTACAGAAAAACAATTTGTATTTGACTATGAATTAGATGATGATGAAAAAAAGATTATAGCAGAAATTGCTGTATCTAAATATTTTAAAAGATTAATTCAAGATGTTAAGGCTAGAATGCCTTATATGTCTCAAAGAGAATTTAAGAAAGAAGCAACTGCACCTGTAATGAAAGAAAATGATTCTTGGTATAATAATTTGGTTTCTGAATATATGGAAGATATTGCAAATTACAATATGAAACATATTGAAGAATTACCTTATTGGAAAGATTTGGTGTAATATGGATTGGTATGAAAATTATATAAATGGTATGCGTCAAACCAACAATGAATTTTACGAAGAATTAGCACAAGCATGGACAAATGACTATTTTTCAGATAGTACATTGGTTAAAAAGGTTTTAGAAGAACAATTCCCTTTTAACAATGAATATGAAGAATATGAAGTTCATGTAGATACAGTTGCAGAAGTTACAGTTAATATTAATAAAGTAATTGGTGATTTTATATCTGTAATATTCAAAGATTGTAAACACAGAAATTATCGTGGTCAGAAATATCTATATAATGGTGAAACATATTTGTGTTATGACAAAATTAATCATTTGTCTAAAGTTGCCAAAACAAATTTAATTCGTTGTAACAATGAAATAAATTGGTTGGATGAAAATGGTAGTATTGTAACAGAAAAAGTATTTTTAGGATATGACTTAACTAGTACAAATGATTTAATTGGTAAAGATGGAATTACTAGTAACAAAAGAAGAATAATTTTTGTACAAAGTAATGATAGAACTCAAAAAATTAAAGTTAACCAAAGATTTATGTTTCAACATAATCAATGTTTTAGAGTTGAAGAAATAGACAACTATAATCAAGAAAGCAATGCAGATGGCGAAGTAACGATGATAAAATTATATTTGGCTTACAGTCCAATGCAAGAAGTGGATAATCAAGAATTAAATATTTGTGATTATTACACCGTTGATTTTAAGTTGTTTATTGACCAAGATGATATTAGTCAAAAAATTGACTTTGAAGGTGATTTAACTGCAACAGTGGTAAACGGTAATGATATAATTGATGCAGAAATTAGTTGGTCAACTAGTGATGAAAACATTGTAACAATAGATGAATTAACTGGTCATTTTGTATTAGTTGGAAATGTTGGTGATGTTGCTACAATTAAAGCTAGTATGACATATAATGATACTGTATTTGATGAGCGTCAAATCACTATTGTAGATAGCTATATCTCTGACAAGAAAATTATTGTTGTTCATGACGATTTGAATGAATTAAACCAAATGGAAACATTAGAATTTAAATGTGGTGTGTATATTCAAGGTGAATTACAACAAGACGAAGTTACTTGTGTACCTAGTGGTGCTAATCCCAATTGCTATAGTTTTGAAAAAACAAATGATGGATATATTTTAACTAACAACAAAATATCAAAGCAACCATTAATACTAACATTTAGTGCAGACGGTTGTTCTGATGTAATTCTAGAAATTAAATTACTAGGATTGTTTTAGGGGGTGAATAAATATGTTGCAAAACTCTAATAATTCAAGTTCTTTTAATAATTTTGAATATTTAGATGAAGTTCCGTATAGGGTATTTGAATATTTATTAACCAACACTAGTGAGCAAGCAGAAAATTTTTGGAAATGCATAAAATATGCTGACAAAGATTGTTTATCAAAACCTAATTTAACAATAAAAGAAAAAAAGGATTTAATTTGGACTGGTCAACAGAATCAAGAAGACTATAGTTTGTTTAATAAACCATTAGTTGGTGACAGTGTTTTTACAGCAAACCAAATGGTGCAAATTAGATTATATGAATATCAAACCGTTCCTACTACTAGATTAGACGCTTTAATTTTATATGAGTTAGACATTTATACAAATGAAAGAGCAAATGGCTTATATAATGATAGGGGTATATGGGTTGAACGAACAACATTCTTGAAAAACAGTTGTTTGTTACCATTGTTGAATGGTGTTGATTTAGGTATTGGTTATAACTTCTTAAGCTTTGACAGAGAAAAAAGCCGTGGTTCACAAGCAATAATGAATATTGGAAATAGTAAAAGTTTCTATGGTATTAGTATGTTGTTAGCATTACAATATTCAAATGTTGATGTTGGAGGAACTTGTGGTTGATATTAAGTCTTTAGAATTACAATATTTTATCAATGGCTTACCAATTCCTTTTAAAGTAAAAAAAGGGGATGATATTTTAATATATCCTATTACTGTTAAAGAT
>JAGHSX010000018.1 GCA_018065645.1 Candidatus Scybalousia scybalohippi | reverse complement strand
TCAAGTTTATCAGCACCAACTATATTTGCTGTTATTCCAATAACCCAACTCTTAGCTTTTTCTATTATTGGAGCAATATAAGTGTCGTATATTTCTTGTGCGGTGGTTAATATTGATAAACCTAATGCAATTGTCTTTATTCCAATGCCAACAATAAAACTCTGAATTTTCTGTGTTAACTCTAGTATTGATGTAACAATATTAAAACCGATTTGAATAGATAATATTCCAACTGTTTTTGCAGCAATTGTTAATAATGAAAGAAGTGCTTTTGATACTTTTGCTATTAATTCTGTAGAAGATGTAAAAATACCATTCCAATCTAATTTAAGTAAAAATGAAGTTACTGCTTTTTCGACTTCTTTAAAATCTATATTATCTATTGCAGTTGACAACAAATCTTCAATTCCTTTGATTGTCTTTCCTATGGTTTGTGCCATCTTTTGCCATCCATTAAGACCTGTGTCATCAACTTTATTCATTTCATTAATGAAATTATTGATTGCTTTTGATATTTTTAATCCTAATTCTTCAAAATCAAGATTACCAACAAAAGACCATGCTAAATTAACAGCACCTTTAAGCAAGTTTGCTATACTTCTGGCAATACTTGTAAGCACATCTGATGATGCTAATCCATTAACAAAACTTGCAATTTTTGAACCTAGGGCTGACATTCCAACCAGGTATGTATCCCATTCAATATTATTAATGGAAGTTTTAATAATGTTTCCAATAAATTCACCATATTGACTTGCTTTTGCTTTGTCAATAAAACCATATGCCAAATTAAGACCTGTGTTTATTGCTTGTGCAATTGTATTTCCAATGGAATAATCTAATCCATTTGATTCTGTAAATCCATTAAGTATAGATGCTAATGCACTACCTACCTTTTTTGCATTTTCTTTAATCGAATCCCATGGTATGCTGTTAAGCTCATCTCTTAACTTATCCCCAATCTTTTTTCCAAGACCTTCAAAAAATGACCAGTTTTCTGTATTCCATGCATTTTTTAATTTTTTTGCAAATGAATTATCTGTTTTTACTGTTTCAAATCCTGTTCCATCAGCACCGCTTTTAGAACCACCTCCGCCACCGCCAGAGTTTTTATTTGGATCAGTAATAACATTTAATTTATCCCATTCTCTTATTTGCTTGTTTAAATCTTTTTGTGCTTTTGATGCACCAGATGCAGCAGACTCATAATCACTTGTTGTTTTTGTAGCTTTTGTCCATGTATCAGACATTGTAATAGCTGCCATAAACTGATTGATTGCATTTATTACATCTATTAATTTATTAATAAGAAAATCCAATATAGGAGAAACAACATTTATAATTGGTTCAAAAGCTGCAGCAATTGTTCTTCCTAATAGTTTAAAGTCTGCTACAAGCGTTGAAATATTTGAATGATATGGAGAACCAATCTTTTCAGAATATGCATCTAGGCTTTCAAATCCTGCCTTAACTCCTTCTATTGCCTTTGTAACAGCTTGTCTTAATACTCTTGATTTAAAAGTATTTACAATTTTATTCCACAGTTTTCCAAATACTGTTGTTGCTTGATATGAACCAGTACCAATTGAAAGTATTGCTTTTACAACATTACCTGCTGTAACAACTAATTGTTTAAGTCCATTTACTGCTTTTTTTGATGCATCCCAAAGAACTTTACCAACTTTTAATCCTATTGATGCAACAGTTCCTAATGATGCTACTAATACACCTATATAAGGAATTGCACTTGATATTCCTGATAATGCACCTGTTGTTGTAGCTGCACCTTCTGTAGCTTTTTCAAGTCCTTTTGATAGCATATCAAGAAATGAACTTAATCTTTGTACACTTGTTGCAGCCTTTCCAAATCCACCAAGACTCAATCCTTTTTGAACAGAAGATAATATCCCTGACATATCTTTTGCACCTTGGCCGAATTGTTCTGCAAACGAAAGGTTTCTTGTTGCATTCCCAGATTCTTGAAGTTTACGCATATCTTCAAGCAATTGTTTATATTTTCCATCAACAAGACTTAAATCATATATAATTTGCTTGTATGCTACAGAATTTGTATTTCTACCTAAAGATTCAAACTTTTCTTTTTTATTTAATAAAGATTCAAATTTTTGTTGCACAGAAAGTAATTCTTTTTCTAAATCTTTATATTGTGATGTAAATACTTCATTTTTACCTAGCACTGTAGGTTCAAAGTAATACTGCTGTGGGTTTGTCTTTGTTCCTTTGCCACCTTCTGGCAATGGATTATTTAAACTTGACAAATCCCAAATAGGTTTAATACTAATTGAAGTATTTGTGTTGTTTGAAAGATTTTTAAATCTGTTCGTAATGTTATCAATATTCTGTGCCATCCATGGAAAACTTGACGAAAATGCATTTGAAAAATCGTTTATTCTTGACTTTGCGTTTTCTATGTTTTGCGCCATCCATGGAAATTTGCTAGCAAAAACTTGAGAAAATCTTGATGTTGATTCTTCTGCATTTCTAAATGTTGGAACAATCTCTCTTGCTGAATATGTGATTTTATTCATATATCCATAAGAATTGATTCTTGATAACTGTTCCCCTAATTGTGATGCTGTACTTGTAACTCTTTGAATTGCACTTGCTGATTCATTTGAACTACTATCAATAGCCTTTGCAGAAACTTCTGAATAATCAACAATATCATTAAACTCATTAACTAATTGTTGTATTTCTTCATTCATTGATCTAACAACAGATGGTTTTGAATCAAATGCTGTAAGTCCTGCTAGTTTACTAGATGTTTCTTCAATTCTTGAAGCTAGTTCTTTTGCATCATTAGATAAATAATTAAATAAATTATTCTTTTGCCCTGTTTCTGTAAAGAATTTATTATAATCACCATAGTCAATTCCTTGAAATGGTTTTGTGTTATCAAATCTAGGTATTTCAACCTTTGTTTCTTTGCTATTATATGAATCTCTCTTAGTAATTAAGTTATCCAGGTAATTGCTTAATCTTTCAAGCCTACGTTGTTCTGATTCCCATCCTTTAGTGCCTAATGTTGTGCCTCTATTTTCGTAATCAGCAATTGCATCCTTTGATTTTTCAATTCTATTTCTTACACGTTCAATTTCAGTTTCTAATGCTTTTTGGTTTCCATAGAATGTTCTATCTTTTCCAAGTCCTTTGATTGATTCATAAAATTGATCTACATTATCAAACTTCTTTTTTATTCCTGTTTCGTCAGCTAAAGAATCATTCATTTTCTTTGCAGACTTTGTAGCCTTATCAATGCTTTTGCTTGAAATTTTAGACACATCATCAACTAATTTTGTAACCTTATCAAATTTAGTTGTATCAATGCTAGAAAGATTAGATACAAGTCTTTGAATGCCATTAGTAATATTGTCAATTGATTGTTCAAAATTAGACAAGTTACCTTTTCTGTTTAATGGCTTTATATTACTTGTTAACTTAGATAACGATTCACTATCTAATGATGAAAGTTTATCTGATAAAGTTCCGACACTGTTGGCAAAGTCATTCAATTCTTTTTTTGCATCTTTGACATCTGCAACAACTTTCAATTCTAACTTATCTGTATTGTCAGCCATTCATCACACCAACTTTCAATAAAATAAGGGAATAGACAACTGTCTACTCCCTTTTGCTTATGTTATTATTTGCCATCATTAGTCGAAGTTTTAAGAATAAATCTTCTGTTTTCTTCTTCTTATCTTCGTCAGTAAGATTAGTATAGTCATCAGACGTTGTATTTTCCTCAATTCCGTAAGAAAATGGTTGAGATGGATATTTGTTAGGTGTATCAGTTTTTTTCTTGTATATGAAAGAATTACAAACTGTAGACAACAAAGCCTCTCTTATATACATTCCTAATACGAATTGTTCTTCGTCTGTTCTTTTCTGTTTTAATTTTTCTGCATCCATATATATATTTATTATATGTGGATTCATATTCCAAAAGTCGTTATATGTTATGCCTATTGATAGCGCATTTGGCAACCATTCATGTTCATAATACTCTCTAAGACTTTTGTATTTTTTTATTTCTTCTCGCTTTGATTCTGTTGAGTTTCCGTCTCCTCTGTCTTGCTGAGAGAACGAAAAAAATCAGATTTCTCCATTTCATCTGACATTGCATTTCCTAAGTCATCAAAGCTACCACCATTGATAATATGCTTTTGCATTTCATTACCTGCATATTCAATAGAATCATTAGCGCATATTGCAAAGTATGATCTTAATAAAGACATAGGTTTTTTGCTTGCACTTTCCAAATTAACACCCATCTCTTCAAGGTCACATACAAGATTAAAATCAAATGGTCTTGAATTATATTTCTTGCCATTCACTTCAAATGTTTTCATATTAAATTACCTCCCATTGACAAATAAAAGGTGTGGAATCAAATCCACACCTTTATTATTGCCTTTTAATAATCTTCTGAATCTGTGTTTGTGTCGGTTACATCATCTTCTTCTGTACCTTGCAATACCGACTCTTCACTTGCAAGGCTAATTATTTTCCCACAGGTTCAATTGCATCATCCATACCCTTATACTCTTCAATAGTGAATGAAAGTTCTACTGTCTGCAACTCATTCTGACCTACCTCAGGCATTGGAATATGCTTTGGTGGTTGTGCAACAACATAAAACCCTTTTGAAAGATATGGTGACCAAACTTCAAACCACATTCTCATACCAGGATCAAGGCTTGTATATGTAGTAATCATAGACTCCAACTGTTCAACTACTTCATCAGTTAAGTTGAATGTTACTGTCCACTCACCACCAGTATCCTGTCTGCCTTGTACATAACGAGAAATTTCATCTTCTAATGCTGATGCATCAATCTGTTCTGTTGACAATTCAATGCCACCGATAGAATTACATCTCTCAAGCCATGTAAATGAACTAGGCTTAACACCTTTTGAAGTCTCTGGTGCGTAACCAAGCTTTACACCTAATGTTGAGATTCCTGCTTCTGCTACTGCCATTGTTATTACCTCCGTTTTTAAGCATAAAAATAAGAGGGCATTTTATCCCTCTTGTTACTTTGTTGCATATATATGAAAGTCATTTTGACTTGTCATTTTCTTATTTAAATAATGAATCATTAAATCCTACAATTCTTGAAACCCTAAATGTTACTGTATGTGTATCACCACTGTTGTTAACCTCGATAGGAAATGTAGTCACTCTAAAATTCCACTTCTTCTTAAGAATATCAATAAGTGTATAACAAATATCTTCCGCAACAACATATTCTTGTGTCTTGCTTGATGTAACATCAATTTGCATATCACACTGAAATCCATTTAATGTGTCACCTGTTAAGTCTTGTCCAACTTCTCTTCCAGATAGATACTGAATATATACTGTTGGGAAATTCGTTACATTTGATTCTTTATCCCTTGTAACCTTAAGACTTTTATATTTAGACTTATAAGCCTTTTCTGTTTGGTATTTGATATGTGTAAATAACGTATTTTTGAAATCTCTAACCCAATTATCAGCCATTGTTATTTACCTCCAAATACTTCCTTTGCTATCCTATTTATGTTATTCTGCATTTCAATTGCAGCATAATACATTGGCTGTGTAGGTGTAATTGCTGTACCTTTACGCCATTTTGTTACTTTTCCATTTTCATCTATTTCTTCTGCTATCCACCAATCAGTATCATCTTGGTGACCACCTGTAGATAACTCACCTTTATGATTCTCATTATTAAATGCATTACTGCCACTTACAGATAACCCTGCAGAACCAAACTCAATCATCAATAGTGGATTTACTGTTCCTGACATTTCTTTTCCATATGAATACCAAATAGCTTCAAATGTTTTTCCTGTTCCAATAATGATTGATTGTGTCTTTCCATCTTGTGTTTTAGTTTCTTTTTTAAATGAAACTAGAACACCCATCTGATGTGTTCCATATGTACCATTTACATCCGCAGACTTATCTTCGCAAACTTGAATACCAATATCTGATAATCTGTTGCAAAATTCTTCTGCCATTTTATCTAGGTTTTTTGCATAATTACTTATGCTTTGTTGAAACGATTGTAATGAACTTCCTTTGAATTTTATTTTAATTGCACTACTCATCTTTTCCCTCGCTTGAGTTTCTTTGCAGTAAATACAAATCTTCGTACAATCCTTCTGTCATAATTCCTTTGCATGTATAATCAGCACTTGATGCTCTAGGAATTGTTTCTTCTGCATCTTCCCACTGAATATCATTTTCTCTCCACACTAAAGCACCAACTTCTAGCGGAAGATAACCTTTAGGAACATTTATTTGTGACCATATATTTGATTGATCTACTCCCCATGCTTTCATTTGCAGAGGATTAAGTTTGCTTGATATTGATGAACTAAATGGAACAGGTGTATCATAGTGTGCTTTATCAATTCCTGCAGAAATAGGAATCCTATCAACAACAACGCCATCTTCTATAACATCTGTATATTTAATATTTCCATAATCATCTGTCTCATATATCTCTTGTTCGTCAATAAACAATGAATAATACATATCTTGTTTATTCTTCCGAAGCATCCTCATCAATCATCACCTCAACTTCAGGAAGTCCTGTAGCAATCGAATTTAAAACTGAAAGAATAGTAGATAATGCAACTGTGCTTAATACAATCATCCAATTAACATCGTCAATCAATGTCGCAGAACCGATTGCACCAATTGCAACTTGGCAAGCAGTTCTTAATGCTCTAATTCCTGTTGCTTTCCAAAACTCTTTATTCTTCATCTCTACCATCCCTTTTCATATCTAAAACACGCTCAATGCGGTCCAATCTCTTATGTTCACTTTTAACACTCTGTTCCACAGTTACAACACGTTCATTTAATACCTGAACTTCTTTTCTAGTTGCAGATATATCGTATTTGATGTCGTTAACTGTCTGTGTTATATTGTCAAGTTTTGCATTTGTAGTGGCTGTCTCTGCAGCCCTACGTTGAATGTCTTGAGTATCTGTATGCTTATTAGCCTTTAAACCGAAATAAATTGCAAATGCACACGATACAACACTTATAAGTAATGCTACTTCGATAGTCATACGCAATACCCCTTTTCTTTTGATAAAATCCGTCTGCTCCACCACCATCAATGACGGATATCCCTACGACCAAGATGCTGTGGGAGGTCAGCACCAAAGCCATGCACAATCTTCTTACAGATCCTAATAGAATCTTAATCCACTTGCTGTTAGCCTCTCAGGGATTTTTCTTATTTTTATTGATCTGTCGATGGGATTAAAAGTGACTAACACATCACACTTCTTACATTTGCAAGATAGTGAAATTGATGATTTGCCATCATGTGTAATCACTTTTCTTCCACATCTAGGGCAATATATTTTTGTTTTTTCCATAACAATCTCCTATTAACCTACAAAAGGAAAAACACCATGATGAATAAAAATTTCTGTCTCGCTTTCCCATTGTCTTGTAATTCCGTTTTCTGAATGGGATGTTTGAAACTCACCACCATCTTTTGCAAAACGATACAATGCCAAATCGTAAATGCAAGCATAATTGTTATCCATATCTATCAATATTTTTTCTTCTGTAAATGTTCTTGGATAATTGCGTTTTCTACGAAATGTTTTCATGGCCATCTTTATGCAGATTTCTGCTAGAAGTGGCTCATAATCATCACCTAAATTTTTTAGCAAATCTTCCAACAGTTCATCTTCCATAATTACGACCTCTCAATCACCCTTGTTGAGTTACAAACTCTCGAATAATATCAGCCTTTACATTAGCTGTAAGGACGTAGCCTTTCTCATCAGCAATTGACTTGATAGCACTTACTGTCATAGATGACAACTCATCCTCTGTGTACTTTTTATCGCTTTTTGTAGCGGTTTTAGTATCAACAGAGGACTTATTATCATTTACAGTGTTGCTTGATGATGTGTAGGCTGTCTGTGTACTACGTCCATTTATTTTTTTCCTACTTCACCGATAACGATTCCGTATGGATTTGGTAATACTGGAATGAACATACCTGAAGCCTTTGTCCACTTAGCAACTGGATCTTGTGTAGCCCACATTGTTACAGTTACAAATGAACGGTTCTCATTCTCGATGAACTGTCTATACTCTAACTCTTCTGGTGTAGGACCCCATAAACCTGTACCAAGTCTACCTGCAGCATCTGCTGTGTAGATTGTGAATACATCCTCTTTGAAGTAACGTGCGTTTCCACGACTTCCATCAGCCTTAATGAATGCGAATTTATCATCACATACATCAATAACTAAACCAAACTCTTCCATAAGCAAGTTTGCTAACTCAGCCTTTGTAAGCAATCTAGCATTAGCACCGCCTAATACGGCAACTTGCATAGACTTATTCTTACGCATCTGTGAAATCTGCTTGCTTGATGTCAAAGCACGATTAGCTGTGATTCCCTGGTCTGCTAACAACTGCATAGCACCCTGGATATCACCGAAAATGTCATAATCAACATTTGACCAATCACCAAATGCAATCTTTTGATCTGTTGGAACACCGAAGTCAATGTCAAGTGTTACATTGTTCTCATGGATACTCATCTTACCTGCTGACATAACCTGTCCTTTAGCAACTAATGTACGAGTAACAACGCTCTCTGAAAGTCTTGACATATCATCAAATACCCAGTTAATAAGATTTTCATCATCAGGTACACCCTTGTTGATAAGCATCTGTAACTTCTCTGACTGATTGATTTTTTCCTTGATGAACAACTTCTCCTGCAATACCTTCTCAAAACTTGGTCTTTGTCCAATATTTGCTTCAGTATCAAGTGCATGTACTAATGCAGTTGTAGGAAGATTCTGACCTTGCATTAATCTTAAGTATTCAGCTTCGATATACTCTGTCTTTACGTCTGGGAACAATCTGTCTAAAACAGATGGTCTTACTACGCTAAAATTCTGTGAAAAACTAAGACGCTCTTTAGCATCAATAGCCTCTAATACATTAAATGGCATAATTCGTTACCTCCTGATATTTATTCAAATGTTGGTGTATCTGCTGTAACAAATACAATTCCGCTTGCCTCAAGTGCAGTCTTTGCTTCTGAAGCAACTGATTCTGATAATCTGTTCTCATAAACACGACCTGCAACCATAACACTGATTGGACGAGACTCATCATCTGTCATGTCTACATCTTCAAATACAATTCCTGTAGCAGAAGAATCATTGCTAGGGTAAATTGAACCACCCTTTAAAATCTTCTTGTTATCCACATCAACCGCATTTGACTGCTCGCCTGTCATAGTCTTTGTAATAAGACCAACTTCACTCTCTAAGAAGTTAACAGGACTTTCATACTGTTTGATCTTCATAAAAGCCATTTTTTTTACCTCCTGAAATAATTAAAAACTTGGTGTAACTGTTTGTGTTACGTTTGTATTTACTGACTCACCAGAATGCTCTGCAGAATACTTTTTTGCGTATTTTGCTGCTGCGCTTTCTTCTGGATTATCGTTTTCATTGCCCTTAGAACCTGCATTATCACCACCTGGGTTTGGTGTAGAAAACAATCCTTGTTGTTCCCATTCGGCTTTTGCATTATCAAGTGCTGATTTATTCGCTTCAGTAAGACCAGAAACGAAAGAATTTGCTTGCTCGATTGCATCTTCCTTTGGCAAATTAGAAAAGGCATTGATTACACTTGTGTAAACATCACCACTTAATCCACCTTTGGCAAAAATTGAAGTAATCTCTGATAACGTATTTGCTTTGATTAAAGCACTGTTATCTGCTTTTAACTTCTCATTTTCTTTTTCCAACCGTTCCTTATCACTAAGGTTCTGTTGTTCGATTTCATCTAGCTTTTTTTGAAGTTCGTCTGCCTTTGAAGCACTATCTTTGTACTTCTCTGACTTACTCTTTTCTCTCGCAACTTCCGAATTGTTTTGGTTCAAAATCTTTGTAACCTGTTCATCTGTTGCATCTGGGAATAATTTCAAAACATCTTCTCTCGTCATAATCATTACCTCCGACTAAACACACGCTTTTGTTACCGCAGGTTGCTCCTGCTGTGCCTATCTCTCATTTACCGCATGAGTGCTGATTTTATATAAATAAAAAAGAACACCAGTTAAAGTGTTCCTTTTGTATTTCAATAATATTTAATTGAACAACGACAATTCACAATCTCTGTATCACTAGCACCATATGAATCATCTCTAGGAAAATCCATTTTTGAGTTTCCAACCTTAAAACTTTCAAATATTCCTATTGTTTTTCCTTCTAATGATATATGTGAATGCCTTACATATTTATCATTCATTGTTATCCATTTCTTATGACTTTTACCATTTACTATAGCATCAATATGTTCATCATAATTCATGATTGTATTTGATTCATTTTCAGATACAAATACGCATCTATCATCAGAAGTGTAATAATCGTTTGTGATATTAACAATTGTTGCAGATACAATTAACTTGCTTATATCTTTAACATACTGTATTGATTTATCGTCATTTTCCAAATAATCTGTATTTGCAACTACAACATCAAAATATCTTCTTTCAAGAAATTCTGAATAATAATACTCATCTAAATCAACACCATCTAAATAGTCATTAAGAATCATCAAAAACAAAACATAGAAAACATCTTCAAGTTCTTCTGCAAACTTAATTCTTTTCTTTTTCTGTATGCTTGTGATGCCCATATCACCAAAATATTGATTGTATGGAATACTTTTCTTTTTAGAAATTACATTTAATTTATCAATCATTATTCAACACCTTCATTCGGTGTATTGTTCAATAATGCTTGTGCTTTATTGATTTCTGCTTGCACCTCTGCCTCAGTCATGTAAAGCTGTTCCATGTAAGGCAATGACATCTCATATACCTTTTGTGGATCACTAAACAATCCGCATGTGATAAGTGCAATCAATGGATGTATCTTATTTTTAATCAGATAATCAAGTGCCTGTGCCTTAACAAGCATATTATCTGTAGAATTTCTTGTAATCTTTACATCAAAGTCTCTTACAGTAACGCTGACATCTTTTGTTGTCTTTGCAATTATATTCAAAATAATCTGTACTGCACGTTTTTCTGACTCAATAACAAATGGTTCATCAATCTTTGCCCTTTGTTCTGCAAAATCCCAACCATTTCTAAGATATACAGCTTGACCAGTGTCACCACCAGTATTCTGTTGTCTGTCTGGCATACCCTCCACAATAAGCATATTGTGATAAACATCATCTTTAGCAACTTGGCTTTCAGATTGATTAAGTTCTGCTGTCATCAATTCTACATCTGATTGAAGTCCTGCCCCAACATCCTTGACTGATATAGCACCTAACTGAACCATTTGTAAGAATGTACTTTCATCAATCTCACAATTCTTAAACTTCATGAATGCTTGTACAAACTGTTCTATACCATCCATTCTGTTTGATTGCATATTATTGATTGTGTCAAACATTGTTACGCAAATCTCAATATCAGATAACTTTTCTGAATTGTTTGGATATTCGATAATTGGAATACCACCAAATCTGCTTATTCCACTTTCTGTAACCTTTCCATTTTGCACCCTAAAGTACATTGTTGATGAGTAACACATAAAGTATTGTTTTCCATTTATATCCTTTAAACACTGGATAGATAACATTGGTTTTCCATTTGTGGAAGAATATACAATTGTTGTATTTAATGGACTAGGAATGTAAATGTTGAATGGTACATGTTCTAGTCCTAATTTCCATTCATTGTTATGTTGAATAGCCTTATATGCTGTTCCTACTGAACTTTGCCAAATTCCTAATTCAATGTTTCTTGCTTGTGCATTTGCATCATCTACATAATCATTAAGCAAATCAATTTCAGCATTTATTTTTTCGTCAGCATCTTTTCTCTTACATGTATACTGAATAGGTTCTCCAAAAGTCTGTGATGTCTTGAATCTTACAACCTCCAGTGAATGATTCTCTATTACCCTATTATTTATTTCTGGTCTTACAATCTTTTCTCTGTATCTTGCAGGCTGATCTCCCTTGTAGTAATTGTACAAGTATCTGATAGCTGGTCTGTTTGTGTTCATAACACTAACACCAATTGCCATAACCTTTAAGATATTATCAAGTGTAATCTCTTGAACATCTGTATATGCAGTTTTTCTTCCGAAGTCTCTTACAACATCTAAGAAACTGTGTTTGTTTTCGCTCAATTTTTACACCTCGTTTTTTGCACCAAAAAACCGACCAGGTAACCTACCTAGTCGGTCCATGTGGAGTACATATGAGAATACTAATGAAAAAGATTTTTTGCATGTTCGGCTTCTTTTCAAATTAACACTAACACACTGCATATATGCAATTCAAGTATCTTGTAAGTGTCATTGTGTATCATATTATTGTGTGCTTCTAAATCTACACTCAATTTCCTTGTCTAAATATGTAGAACCATGTAATTTTTCAAACTCTAACAATGCTTTATTGTGTATTCTTTTTATTTGAACATATGAATAGTCTTTTTCACATGCTATATATTCAAGTGTCTTATCATCTACATACTTTAAAAACAAAACATCATAATGCATTGGATTTGTAAGCATTTCCATTTCTCTGATAATTTCATCACGAATATTCGTCAGAAGTCTTTGTTCTTCCTTTAATTCGTTTTCTTTATCAACAAATATTGATGTGTTATTACCTACTGTATCACTTGTTCCAGATGTCTGAACTCTCTCTTGATCTGTAGGTACAGTTGTTTTTGTTGCCATTTCTTTATATTCAAGAATCTCTAATTGCTTATTTACTAGGATTGTATTTATTTTTTTGATTTGACCTAAATATTCTTTGGTTTTCATCGTCTACCTCCATACCACATGAAATTTCTAACAGGTTCACATTTTCCAATTCTGTTTCCCTTTGTGACGTATAAACAGAAGTTTGCAAGTCCATCAGGAACATCATCATGTGTATTTTTTCCGACTATAGAATATGACAATAACCATGACATCATGATTCCGTAATCATCCTTAGAAGTGTATGTCTCTTTATCTCTAAAAAGTACATGCTTTTTAACCCAATCTGCATTTACAATAATTCTTGTCTCTTTATTAGTTTCTGTAGGCTTATCAGTAATGTTACAACGTCCACCATTTTCTTCTACACGTTTATTTACTTCAAATGAAACTCTGTCTCCACCTGCATTTGACTCAAACTCACATTGCTGCATATTATGGTTGAGAATTATATTTGTTAGTTTCTCATACTGAATGCCATAATCAGAATTATCATCACATACACAATCAACTAAGTAGTAATCATCATCATACTGATACATGCATGGCAAAAACATAAAGTCTGTACCCTTGTTCTTTACATCACATATACCTAATATTGCATCTGGTTCTCTTATTGGTAATGATGAATACCTACGCAATTCATTTTCGTGGTACAGCAATCCTTCTCTTTCAATTGGATCATTTTTATACAAGCATCTGTATGATATTTCATCCATAAATCTTTCTTGCTTATGGAAAAACTCTTCATCCATTCCTTTAAAGTCATAATTAAAATTTGATAGTCCTGTTTCAGGGTCTATGTCTGGAACTGCTATAAATCTTGCTCTAGGATCATCTTTTAATTGTTCTTTTAATCTGCCAATAATATCTTTTACAGACCATCTAGTTGCAATATGTATTTCTTTACAAGGTTTATCATTAGAATCGACTGTCTTTCTTTGAAGTGCATCAGTAGAATATATTCCCCATAATTTTTCAAGGATGTTTTTATTTAATGCCTCTTCTATTTTTCCTATCATGTCATCAACAAATAGAAATTTACTTGCTCTTACTTTACCAGCCATTTCTGAACCTACAGATGCAGTCTGAACATTTGGAAATGGTTTGTATCTGTTGATGTTTATTTGCTCCATCTTTGCATTTGTATTTGTTATCTTGCAATCTGGAAATATTTCTCCCCATGTGTAATCATCTGAATTTGTCATGATGTCTAATATTCCATCATAATACATTCGTGTGATTCCTGCAGAATGTGAAAAAAACAAACTATATTCATCTGGAAACCAACCACATACAGCACTGTGAAAGAATTTTTCCATTGTCGATTTACCTGTACCTGGCGGTAGGCTTATTGATAAAACATCTAATTTGTCATCAATCATATCTTGCAAAGATTGAATCAACTCAATTTTTAAGAATTGTTTTCTTTTTGGCGCATAAAACCTATCTTTAGGTAATCTATTCTTTTCAAGATAAAGCAAATAGCTGTCTAATACCATGTTTTGTGCTTCAATAAGCAAAATCTCATACCACTTATCAATCAATTCATATTGTGTATGATTAGCAAAGCAATATTTCTCAAGGTCCCATATTGTATATCCTTGCTTTTCAACCATGGATTCACATGATCTTTTTGCATATTCAGTGATTTCAAGTCCAAATTGAATATCTTTATCTTCTGAAATTGCAACCATTGCAGCTTTTTTTAATATGTCAACATATTCAGCAGTCAATCCGTTTTTTTCTATTAAGTTTTTTAATTGTTGGAAATAATCAATTAACTGTTGAGATGCCATAATGCGACCACCTTTCAATGATAGCCACACTTCGGCTGATACATAACCACACTTCGGTTATGCCTTTAGATATTTATTTTGAATACACTAAATCAGTGAATCTATTGCAATATTCTTCATAATCAGAATTACCTAAAATTAATATCTTATCACGAAGATATTTCATGCACTTTATAAATCTATGTGTTTCTTTTTTGTTAACCTTACACATTACGATTGCATATTTTTCTGATGGATCACTTAACGTATCAAAAAACTTTACATCTACGAAATTGTCTTTAAATATTCTCTCGGATATAAAATCTGTTGTGTCAAAATATGCATAATAATTATAAGTGAAACTAAATTTAGCAAGTCTTATATAATTCATTTTGAAACCACCTTCTTTTGCAACTCAATAACTGTTATGCTATTAGGATTAAGCCTTAATTCTACATCACCATTTTTTAGTGACATTGCTATTTTATCCGCATTTGTAATAATCTTTTCAACTATTTCATTATCTGACATATTGTCCTCCAAAAAGTAATAATAAACTGGGGTAGTTGGATTTGAACCAACGGATGCAGGAGTCAAAGTCCTGTGCCTTACCGCTTGGCGATACCCCAATGAGTGCGGAATTTTTTAGATATTGTTCGATAAATATTATCACATGATTCAAATTAATAGTTACTATTCCGCACTATTGCAATTCTTTCTATGACTTGACATAAGGGAACTACTGCAATTAAACCTGATGCATGAATAATATTTGCGACTAATTTTTGTGATACAAAAACTATAGATACTTTCATGCAATAGACAGACAAGGAATCGAACCTTGTAGCAACCATTCTGTCTAACCATAACTCATAAGAAGATACGCTACTCATGGCAACTTGGGTAGCAAACGCCGACACTAGGACTCGAACCTAGAAAGCATTTCTGCTTGATACATTAGCAATGTACTGTGATACCATTACACCATATCGGCTTAAAGGGATTTATTTATGTGTAATCTGCTTACTTACGGTATCAACCCATGAATTACACAATCCCTTTTTAATTGCCATAGTTAGAATCGAACTAACAACAAAATATATCCGTAAATGTACACTTCGCAATATATTAAGTATCACCAAAAGATTATGGCAATCCATATGTGCGTAAAGCCCTTGCAAACCACACATAACCTCGTCAGGCTTTTCTCAACTTGTAAATTGAAAAATACAAGAATCTTTCCAACTGCATAATGTAAACATTTAATACGAATACATCACAATTGCATGGGCATATAATAATTTTCATTTTAAGAAAATGGTAACTCTTCTGCTACACTTTCAGGAATCTTCATAAAGTCATCTGGACTTGGTTGTGGTACTTTTGGTTTTTCTACTACTGTTTCTCCACTTTCCACAATCTCAAAATCATTAATAAACCATGAAATAGGTCTTGTTCCATTGTATTCATTACCAACCGTAGGAAATGCATTCTTGATATTGATCTTTGTCTTATTTTCAAGTTCAACACCTTTTTTAAATCTACAACTCATAAAACTATTTACCCAATTACCATCTGCATCCTTACTAGATACACCTAATGAATATGATGTGTATTGGTTTCCTGCTTTACTTTTTCCGTCATGTCTGAATACCATAACAGGTCTGTCATCTGTGATTAACTTATATCCCATTTAATCATCCTCCATTTCATATTTTTGTGTTATAAGTTCACTATATGGCAATGTCTCAATCCAATCACAAAACTCTTGCCATTCATCTAGCTTATGGTTTCTTCTCCAACGATACATTGCTGTTAGTGTCTCATAATTCATCATTACTGTACTACGTTGATTATAACTACTTGGCAACATTTGAATCATCTGCCACCATGCAATCTTTTTTTCTTCACCTTCTGGCAATGAAAGATATACTTTTCTGTTTTTCTCAAGTATATCAACTGTATGATTCATATAATCATAATTGTCGTTTCCATTAAATCCATTAAATATATTCTCAATACTAAAGTCATCAATTGTAAATTCTTTTGAATGTATTTTATGCATTGTAGAACAGCTATTTCGTACTGTATGCAAGTAAGTATCATATTCTTTCCACCAATACATAGGTGCTGTAATGTCACAATACACATTTATCATTCTTTTGTACTTTGCGTGTGCGGCACCTGCTTTGGATAATCTTGTTAACAAGTCAAAATCATTCTTACCAATAGCAAATATATTATCATCGACTGAATAGGTGCTATCTGACCTTTCCCAACTATTCATTGGATTTCTTGCACCCATTATGATTCTTTCCATTTGTTCACAACTTGGAAGAACAACATTCTCAATCTTTATCAATGTTGTAAACCTCACTGACAACAGATGATAATTTTTTTGCAAAATTATCTGTATCTGTTCCATATATCAACCTATCTTTTACTATTTCTAGCAATTTCCCATCTGAAACATCTGTAATTGTAACATCTGCAATCGTATCAATATTATCTGGTAATCCATAACACTCAATATTACAAACAGGTGCTTGGTCACATCCTAATTCCAATGATATGTGTGATACATTTTCAATCTTTGAGTCTCCAACATATACATGTGTTGGTACTATTACATCATCTTTTTCAGTGTGAATCTTAATTCGTTGCATCATCCTCTACACTTTCCTCCTTTACAACCTGCATATATGTCATTATTGCGTAATTTGCCATATCAAGAAGTGTATCAGCTATTCTTTCATCTCCTGTAGGACAATCTGTGTTCTTTGCTAAATTACAAAGACGATTGAATTTATCACTAATGCGTGTTACTGCAGATATGATTCCTAATTCGTTATACGTCCTATCAAAGCTATTTCCATATGCTCTATTCTTTTGCTCATATGTAACATTTAATGTGTCACATACAGCCTTATGACGTGCTACAAGCGGATTATCTGATACTGTATCACACTTGCAATTGCATTTTTTAGATTTTAACTCGTCTAACTCGGAATTTAATTCAGTTAACTTTTGCTTTAAATCGTTATTTTCATCCGTTAACTTTCTTCTTGTTTCAACAACGTCTGAAAGTGATTGTTTTAGGTCTGAAACACTTTTATTAAGATTTCTGTTATCAATCTTTAATGACCCTACTAATGCTTCATCAAATGAAATAGTATTTCTAGGTGTCTTTTTTTCTTTTTCGGAATTTTTTGAAACGTACTTACCATCAACTAAAATACCCATTTCTCCTAGAACTTTATTGATTCTATTTCCATCTGTACGATACCTTTTGGCAATTTCTGACTTAGTACCACCATTTTCAAAGTGTTCAATTAATTCATTACGGACTAACTCAAGGTCATAACTTCCTATCATGTAATTATTTAATCCATTTTCTTTTAAAATAACCTGGATATCAGCTTTATCACAATCATTCAATTCTGATAATATCTTTATTTGATCTCTTTGATTATCAGAACGCCTATAACGCAATACAATCTCTTCATTTGTCATTTCCATAATTATAATCTCCTTACTAAAATATAATTAAATGTGTTTGAATATAGACAAATGTACTCAACTTACATTGTCTAACCAATAAATCTTTGAATAGTTCCATAATAACTTACATTTTTTAGCATTCACTTTCTTACAATGTTTGGTAGGACTTTGAAAATTTAAGGCATTTAATTCAGGATATAATGCTGTTACATAACCTCTATGTGTTTCTCCATTTTTAAAGGTATATTCAACTAAATCTCTATGCTTAATACCTAAAACATTATCTGTTTTTGCCTTACTTTGTCTTCTCATTGGTTTTATAACCCATTCTTTGATATTGCAAGTATCAGGAATACAATCCGTAATACATATAGCATCATTACTATGAGATTTTTCAATTCCCCAATCTATTCTTTTATTTGCAGTATCTCCACCATTCGTTAAATGAAGTAACCCTAAACTAGATAATTGTTCTCTTAACCACATCTTACCTATCATTACATATTGTGCATAGTTCAGATTTTTATTATCAGAAGAATTTAGCATAGCAAAATAATGTTGCATATACTTTTCTTCATTACCTTCTGTTTTTTGATGACATTTTTCACATAATGTAATCAGATTCCCTAATGTATTACTACCACCCAATCTTCTAGGTTTAATATGGTGTACTTCCAATTTACAGTTAGCCTTACCACATTCTTTACACTTACAATCATCACGAAGTATTACAGCTTTACGAATATTCTCATCTAATCTATTAGATTTTTGATATTGCCAACTATAAGATTTGTAACCATCCGTTAATACTCTTATGTCTATAGCAACATCTTCAAGCCAGTAATTAGTAATGTTAATCCATTTGTTTAATTTATTGATAACTCTTATAGTTGCTTGACGCTTCTGTAAAATACTTGGGGCTATTCTTCCTTTTCTTTTAGAAGATGAACGATTGTTAAATCTTGCTTGTCTATATCTTTTATGATAACGATGGTATCTTCTGTATCCTCTGCGAACATCCATAAGATGTTTCACATCATTTCTCTGTTCTATAGTACTCCTAAACAATACTTTGTTCTTAGTTTGACATTTTTGAACAAGAGCAATGCCCGTGTGCAATCCGCCATCATCAATTCCACAACGAATTTCATCTTTACAGATTTCATCATCTGAAATAGTGCGATTTAATTGAATTACAATAGGATATTTACTTACTAATGTGGCTCTTTTCTTACGAATAAGATACCAAGCCTTAACTACTTTTGTAGGTGATAATTGTTTGCCATTACTATCTAAAACAAAAGCATATTCTTGTGTTTCTGTCATTTCTGACACCTTCCTTTCGGAGTATTTTTCTTCGTGCCAATGTCATGAGGAAGTTCATACTTTTCCCTGTTATCTAACCAGAACATTAGGTTAGTTTCTTGGTTGGAGTTCACAGAGCTTCAGACTGAAGATTACATCTAAAGGTGTGTCTTTAACTTTTTCTCACAACGTAGTTCATATGTGCAG
>JAGHSX010000101.1 GCA_018065645.1 Candidatus Scybalousia scybalohippi | reverse complement strand
GTGGAATGAAACGAGGAGTTACTGGGAACGAAACGAAGACTTACTTTAGCAAAACGAAGGGTTAGAAAATAGAAATGGTATTTTTTTTTCGAGGGAAAGGGAAGATGAAACAGAAAAAAGAAAGACCACAATATTGTGGTCTTCCCTATATGATGTGATATGTGAAACTTCTGTTAGAACTTGTAGCAAGCGCCACCAATAACAGAGAACTGGTAAACAGGGTAGTTGTAATACATCTGGTATTGTTGGAATCCCATATTTTCTAGGTTGATGAAGAAGCTCCAACGGTCTGTATAGTGGTAGGTTGCAGAAAGATTTACATCTACTACAGGTTTCAGTTCTTTTTCTTTTAGAGTTGTAGGCACTTTATTTATGTCTGCTCCTGGGGCGTAACTCATAAATGCTCCTGTGCATTTGCTGTAGAATGCAGGAGTAAGGGCAATCTCAAACAAGTCTTGGTATTTGTAAGTCATTTTGGCTTTTACTATCCAGTTTGGATTGTACCAAGGTTCTTTGTCTGCATCTCTGTCCAGTTTTTGATAAGTAGCAGAGATATTGGCAAAGAATGCGTTTGCGATAGAGAAACTGCTTTCCAGTGTAGCATAGTATCTCTTTGCGTTGTCGTAGATAACTATCATATTGTTCCAAGGCATCATAGCACTAAGATAGAAATGATGATTTCTCAAAGACTGCATACCTCCTTCAAGACTTAAAGAAAATTTGTTTGAAGCATTCAGGAATGCTTTAGCAAAGAAAGTTGTATTTGATTCGTCTTTCAGTTTTAGGTTTGGAGCTAGGAAAGGATTTTCCAGCAGCATCTGATGTAGGGTAGGCATAACAGATTCTGATTTTATACCACCATAAAAACTTAGTATCTGTTGTATCAATTCAAAGCTTATTGTTGCTGTAGGCAATGCCTGGAAGGATTCTTCTCCGTTTATAGAAGGTACAAAACCTAGTGAAGCGAAGAAGTGGAACTTGTTGTAGTCGAAGATGAAGTAAGGAGAGATGTTGAACAATGCTCTGTTATTGTTGTATTCTTCATCTGGGAAGAAGAAAGCATGGTTGGTATAATCCCAATCGTTGATACCTTTGAATTTGTAGAAAGAATGTTTGTAGTCAAATGTAAGACCAAGTATCTCGTTGCTGGCTTTTGAGAAAAGGTTAAGATCTTTGTATGCGTTAAGCAAAGCATGCAAATCCAGCTCGTGAGCACCAAGTTTTGAAGATGTGTAGTTGATAGAGAAGTCGGCATTGTGCTGGAATGTGTTGTCTCTCTCCAGTTTCTTGTAGCCAAGGTCAAGGCCAAAGTTGTGCCAAGTAGCTCTGTAGTCTTTCTTGTCTATGCTTTCATTTGCTAGGGCTGTATCTCCATACCAATAGTTTCTAGAAAGGTTGTAGTAACCTCTGGCATAGACAGAGTATGAGTTGAAGATACGTTTTGCCCATAGGTTCAAGTCGTCGTTTGTTAAACCATTGTGTCCATAGTTCTTCTGTCCAGCGATAGCGCTGCGTGAGTAAAGATCTACACCATACATCAGTTTTCTATCTCTTAAAGATGTATAAGATGCTTGCAGCAATGGAATAAAACCACTTGCTAGTTCCTTACCACCATGAGCATAACCCAGACCACCTTTCAAGTGTAGTTTGTACAATTGTGCAACAGGCTCTCCCTTTACAGAAGCAGCCTTTATTGTGTCAAAGGTCAGATTTGTCTTGTAACCTCTTTTTAGTCTGTCAAAAGAGAAATCCACGCTAGTGAAAGATGTGTCGAAGATAGAAGGATTCTCATTTATCTTGTTAGCATCTGTAATCATAGGGTCAAAAGAAACATTGACAGTTACGTTTTCGTTGTATTCTCCCTGTGGTTGTGCTTTGACAGCCAAAGCTGAAACCATAAGTATTGATGCTAAAACTATTTTGCTGTATTTTTTCATAATCTTTATTTGTTATCTTCAATTATTACCTCGTCTACAGTATTTTCTTGATTCTGTAGTTTTTCTTTGTTTTGTTCTTTTTCTATTTTTTGTTTGTTTTCTAGTCTGTCTAACTTATCCTGTGCTTCTTTCAGTAAGTTTTCGTCACCTTCAAAGTTGTCTATTATAGATTTAAGAGTTTGTTTTGCTTGGAAATCGTTGCCTTTCTGTACAAAGATGTCAGACCAAAGTATGAATGCTTTTGCAAGATAGTAGTCGTCAACATCGTTTTTTGTCATCTGACGTATAGTTTTCTCTGAGGTTGTCAGATCTCCTTTGGAGTATTGAAGCAAAGCCAAAGTGTATTGTGCTTCTGAAGCGTATTTTGTGTTGGCGCTGTTGCAAAGTTTTTTGAAATAAGATTCTCCTTTTGCTTCATCTCCTGTTTCCATGTATGATGTAGCAAGAATGTAGTTAGCTCTGTCTTTGGTGTTAGCATCTATGTTGTCTGTCTTTAGTATGGATTGAGCAGAAGAGATAGCATTTGAGTAGTCGTCCATATCGTAGTATGCATTCATAAGACCTATCTGTGCTTTGTTCCTGTTGGCAGCAGTTGATGCTATCTGGTTAAGTTTAGAGTACATCTCTATTGCTTTTTGATTGTCTTTGCCTTGGTATGCTTTGCCTGCATTGAGTAAAGCCTTTTCTGTGTATTGACCTGTTGGTCTTGAAGCAACCTTGTAGTAGTATGAAGCAGCCTGAGTAGTGTCTTTCATTCTCATAAGACAATCTGCTAAGTAATATTCTGCTTTCTCTGAATATTTTCCTGTAGGGAACTGAGCAAGATATGATTTGAAGCCAGGCTCTGCATCTTTGTATTTCTCATCCATGTATTTGTTTTCAGCACTCTGGTATATCATATCTTCCTGTTCTGTCTTGCTGACTTTTACATTACCTACGCTGTTTGCGTATGTAAGATATGCGTCAGGAGTGCCTTTGTCCATGTAGATGTTTTTGATAGTAGAAAGGGCAGCCTTTGCTTGTTGAGTGTTTGGATATTCTCTTACGACTTTGTCTAGAGTTTTTAGGGCTGCATCATATTTTTCTGCTTGATACTGAAGCATACCTATTCTTCCAAGACAGTCAACTCTGTTGGCATTGTTTGGATAGTTGTTCACAACTTTCTGGTAAGTCTCCAACGCTTTAGCGTTTTCGTTAAGGGCAAGGTAAGTATTTGCCAGCTCGTAAGTCATAGCAGAAATGTAAGTGCTCTTTGGGTAGTTCTTTATTCCAGTCTGCAGGGTAGCAGCTTTCTCTTTCTGGTTGCCTGCTGCTCCGTGAGCCATAGCTTTCTGGTAGGTTGCATAGTCTGCTGTAGAAGAACCAGAGGCAATAAACTCATTGTAGGCTGTTACAGCTGCGTTGTAGTTTTTCAGCATGTACTGGCAGTCAGCAAGACGAATCTTTGCATCTTGTTTTATGTTGCTTGACAATTGTCCGTTGTCCACCTTTGCAAAGTAATCTTTCGCCTGTGCATATTTCTTTTGCTTGAATAGGTTGTAACCCATAAGATAGTCTGCACTAGAGCGGTATTCGTTTTGGTCGCTGTTTGGAACGGTATAGTATGAGTTAAGAGTTTGAATACTCTGTTTGTAAGAATCTGTTCTGTATAAGGCTTCAGCCTTTATGTATTTGGCAGAGGCTGTGATGTTGTCTGTAGAAGAACTGATGTTTTCTTCTATCTTGTTAAGAGTTTTTATGCAGGCAGCATATTCTCCTTGGTTGAATTGTTCTATACCTCTGTTTAGACAAGTCTTGACGTAGATTTTGTTCATTTGAGCATTACGACTCTTCATATTGTCCATTTGTTCCAATGCAGCAGCATAGTTGTGAGTCTTCTCGTAAAGTTGAGTCAAACATATTCTTGCTTCATTAACCTTTGGAGATTCTTTGTCTTTCTTGTTTTTCTTTTGGTTGTCTTTTATGTAGTTGTTGAGAGTTTTTATCAGTTGGTCGTTGTATGGAGAAGGAAGAGAGATGCTTAGTTTTGCGTATGAGAATAGGGCATCTTCTTGAATATCATTGTCAAAAGACATCTCACTTGCAGCTTTGTATGCGTTGAAAGCAGAAAGTGAATCACTATTCTTTAGGTAGCAATAGCCAAGAGAATATAAAGCATTTTGAGACATCTGGTCGTTGTCTTTGCTTGCAGGTTCTAGATATTTTATTGCTGATACATATTCTCCTGTTTCCATAAGACAGTAACCCATAAGATAGTTGTCTTCTTTGTTTACTCCTTGATTGCTTTCTATTGATTTCTGTATGTAAGGTATTGCCTGATCGTATTGGTCCAGTTTGTAGTAAGCATCACCTATCATACGGTTCAACTCTGTAGCACGCTTGGAGTTTGTAGAATTTTTGCTAAGAGTAGGGGCAATATTTATAAGAGATGTATAGTCTTGTTCAAAATAGTAAATCTGGGCAATATAGTAAGGAACTATTTTGCCGAAGTTTTTGTCTTTTCTCAAAGGTTCAAACTCGTTTAATGCCAGTTTGTACTTTCCTTCTGAATACAATATGTGTCCATAGTAGTATTTTGCAGGAGAAGCATAACGACTGTCGCTATCTTTTACCTTAGCAAAAGAAACCTTAGCCTTGTCGTTCATATTCTGTAAGAAATAGCAATAGCCAATCTTGTAGTTGTATTCTTGTCTTTCAGTTTTGGACAAAGCCATTGTGTCCATAGCTTGATATGTGTTTAAAGCATTGAAGAAATCTGCTTTTTGCATGTACCAGTTTGCCACATAGAAGTCTGCTCTGTTGATTTTGGTGCTGTTTGGGAAGAGTGTCTTGTATTCTTTAAACAATACATCCACATCATTGTGCATAAGATAGTAAGCGCACAATGCTCTGTTGAAGTAGATGTCTGAAGCTTCCAACTGCATACTTTCGTTGGTTACTTTGTTTGGAGAGATGTTTTTGTAATACTCTGCCAATAAATCATAGTTGTTGTAGGCACTGGCATAGTTTTTCTCATTAAACTGCTCTTGTGCTACTCTTTGCTGACGATTCCAGTCTGTATTGTCCAGGTTGTTTTGTGCTGAAACATTCCATGTTCCACAGCCTAGGCTAATCATCAACATTCCCAATAAAAAAGCTCTCTTTCTCATATACTATTTTATATTTTCCTGTTTAGTGATAATAGAATAAAACCTAATGTTTTATCCGTAATTGACAAAAGTACTATATTTTTTTCAAATGTGGCCTCAGTACTATATTTTTCTAAAAAAATAAAACTTCGTTTCAAAAAATTATCTTCAGGAAATAATTTGCTGAAACGAAGTTTTAGAAGAATAACTCTTTGTATTATTTTAGTGTAATAGATTTTGTTTCTTGTGAAGTCTGTATTCTCTTATTATAAGCGTTAGAGTAGTAAAGGTGGCAATAGTGTCTGCAATAGGAGTTGCAAACCATACTCCATCGTAACCCATCATAGGTGGAAGGAATATAAGTAAAGGAATAAGGAAAATTACCTGACGAGTAAGAGAAAGAAACATAGATTTCTTTGGTTGAGCCATTGCTGCAAAGAAGTTAGTACCTATTATTTGGAAACCAACTTGCCAGAACATAGCCATATTTTTGTGGAAACCATCTACAGTTATTTCTATCATGTTTGATTCTCCTGCTACGAAAATGCTTGTGATAGCTCTAGGAAATACTTCTCCAATAAGACAGCCTACAAGACTTGTAACAAGAGCACATTTTGCTGTCAGGAAGAAAGCGTTCCACATTCTGTCGTAATTCTTTGCTCCGAAATTGTAAGCAACAATAGGTTGCATACCTTGAGAAAATCCTATAATAACCATAATGAACAGGAATATTATTCTGTTTATTATGGAGAATGCTCCAATATAAAGATCTCCACCATATTTCAATAACGCAAAGTTTTGAAGCACTACCACAAAACAAGCAGCAGCATTTTGAGCAAAATTAGGAGAACCTATAGCAAAAGATCTTGCAACAATCTGTTTGTCCAAACGGAATTTGTCTTTTTCAATGTAAACCACTCTGTCTCTACGCATAAATAGATAGAGTTGAACCAAACAGCAGATAATTTGCGCAGAAACTGTAGCCCAGGCAGCACCAGCAACACCCCAATCCAATACGAAGATGAAAATAGGTGCAAGGATGATGTTGATAAGAACTGAAACAAAAGTAATATACATAGCCGTGTTAGGATAACCAGAAACACGGAAGATAGAATTCATTCCAAGATAAGAGTGTGCAAAAACATTTCCATAAAGAATAACTTTCATGTACTCTCTGGCATAAGGAAGAGTGTTTTCACTTGCCCCAAAGAACATAAGAATAGGGTCTAGGAAAATCAAACCTATGATGGTTACAGCAATACCAATGATGAGGTTAAGAATAATGACATTACAAAGAGTTTGACGTGCTTTTTCGTAGTTTTTCTCGCCTAAGAAAATAGAGCAAAGTACGCTAGCACCTACGCCTATCAAAGCGCCAAAGGCTGCAGCTAGGTTCATAAATGGTGCTGTCAAACCTACGCCAGAGATTGCGTAGTCATTCATATTGCCTATGAATATTCCGTCGACAATATTGTACAATGAGCTGGCTATCATAGCCGCTATTGCTGGCAAAGAAAACTGGTATAGAAGTTTTCCTATTTTTTCACGTCCTAATCGTAAGGCTTTCTCTTCGTTAGCTTGCATTACTTGTTCTATTAAGATAAGGTTAGTTTATAGAATCTCTTCTGTATTTTTTAGCCCAAAATGTAAATATTCCCAAGAAAACAATAGCCATCGCTATTCCACAACCTACTCCAATATTGTATGGAATATGGAAACCTTCTGGTGCAACCAAAATGTAAGTTGTACAAACTGCTGTCATAAACATAGCAGGAATAATAGTGATGATAAATTGTCTCTTTTCTTTGAATAGATAAACGCTGCATGCCCAAAGAGTGAAGATAGAAAGAGTCTGATTGCTCCATGCAAAATATCTCCACAAAACATCGGCTTTAAGATTCATAACAAGGAAAGTTACAGCAAAAACTGGGACTGCTATTGCCAGACGCTTCCAAAGTTTTTTTTGATCAAAGTGAAGAAAATCAGATATGATAAGTCTTCCGCTTCTTAGTGCAGTATCTCCAGATGTAATAGGGGCAACAACAACACCTATGATGGCTAGAATACCTCCAATTGTTCCAAGCCAACCTCTGCATATGGCAGAAACAATTTCTGCTGTAGAGTGTCCTTCGCTAGAGTATTGTTGTAAAGCTATTATTCCGTTAGGACATTCAGGATACATGGAAGCAAAGAAAGAGGAAGCACTTGCTGCCCAAATCAATGCAACAATTCCTTCTGTGACCATTGCTCCATAAAATACCCTTCTTCCGTATCTTTCGTTTGTAATACAACGGGCCATAAGAGGAGATTGGGTAGCATGGAATCCAGATATTGCCCCACAAGCAATAGATACAAACATCATAGGGAAGATAGGAAGTTTGTTAGGATTCATATTTTCAAAGTTTTCCCATATTTCTGGGATAGGAGCGTTGTTCTTAAAAATAGAGAACATAAGTCCCAATGCCATAAAGATAAAAATGAAACCAAATATTGGATAAATCTTTCCTATTATCTTATCTACAGGAAGCAAAGTCGCAAGAATGTAATAAGCAAACACAATAATAGAAAAAACGACCACGCTTACAGAAGGAATAAGTCCGTGAAGTAAAGCTGCAGGTTGTGATACAAACACAGCTCCAACCATTACTAGAAGAACGACTGTGAATAGCAACATAACAGTCTTTACTCCTTTGCCTAATTGAGAACCGACTATTTCTGTAAGACTTGCTCCGTTTTGACGTATAGAAATCATTGCAGAAATGAAGTCGTGAACAGCTCCTCCAAAGATTGTTCCTAGTACAATCCATAGGAAAGCAGCAGGACCAAACATTATTCCCATAACAGCACCAAATATAGGCCCTGTACCAGCAATGTTAAGAAATTGAATAAGGAATAATTTCCACCAAGGCATAGCAATGTAGTCAACACCATCGGGATTTGCTATTGCTGGTGTTTTTCTATTGTAGTCTGTTTTGAAAACTCTTTCGGCTACTTGTCCATAAAGGATATAACCAATAACCAATAAAACTAAAGCTGTAATAAAACTAATCATTGTATTTTATTTTTATAAAATCATTAAACGAATTGCAAAATTACAACTTTTTCTTCGTATCTTTGCAAATTAAACTTATTTTCATTGAAATGACAAGACTAAGTGTAAATATTAACAAAATAGCTACTTTGAGAAATGCAAGGGGAGGAAACAATCCAGACTTGTTGAAAGTAGCTATAGATTGTGAAAGATTCGGTGCTGAAGGAATAACTGTTCATCCTAGACCAGACGAAAGACACATAACTACACAGGACGTGTATGATTTGAAGAAAATAGTAACAACAGAATTCAATATAGAAGGCTATCCAGACGATAGATACATACATATAATAGAGGATATAAAGCCAGCACAAGCAACACTTGTACCAGATGCTCCAGATCAGTTGACATCAAATCATGGTTGGGATACTATCAAGTACCAAAAACAATTGATAGAAATAGTAGAGCATTTGAAGAAAATATGTAGAGTATCTTTGTTTGTTGATGCTAGAGAAGATATGGTGAGAGCTGCAAAGGATTGTGGGGCAGACAGAGTAGAACTTTACACTCAATCATATGCTGAAGATTACTTTAAAAACAGAGAAAAAGCAATAGAACCATTTGTAAAAGCTGGAAAGGTTGCAAAAGAGATAGGTCTTGGTTTGAATGCAGGACATGACTTGTCTTTGGATAATTTGACTTATTTCCATGAACAAATGCCTTTTGTTGATGAAGTTTCTATAGGTCATGCTATAGTATGTGACAGCCTTTATTATGGATTATACTCAACAGTACAATTGTACAAGAAATGTCTTGTAGAATTATAGTAGTAACAAATAAGAAGAAAATAAATTATGACATTTAAGGATTTAGGACTTAAAGAAGAACTGAATAAAGCAGTAGAGGATTTGGGTTTTGAGCAGGCGATGCCTATTCAGGAAAAAGCTATTCCTACTATTCTTTATAATGATGTCAACCTTATAGCACTAGCACAGACAGGAACAGGAAAGACTGCAGCTTTCGGCTTGCCTATTCTTAACAAGATAGATACAGAAATAGATCACACACAAGCATTGATTATCTGTCCTACAAGAGAGTTGTGTATACAAATTGCAAATGATTGTAAAAAGTTTGCCAAGTATATAAAAGATCTTAGAATTGTTCCTGTGTATGGTGGAGCATCTATAGAAGTGCAGATAAAAGAATTGAAACGTACTGCACACATTGTGGTTGCTACACCAGGAAGATTAAATGATTTATTGTTGAGAAAAAAAGTAAGTATTTCAAAAGTAAAGTACGTGGTACTTGATGAAGCTGATGAAATGCTTAATATGGGATTCAAAGACGATCTAGACAATATTTTATTTAAGACTCCTCAAGAAAAAAATACTTATCTGTTTTCTGCTACCATGCCAAAAGAAGTAGAAGAAATAGCAGATACTTATATAGATAATCCTGTTAGAATACAGATAGGAGAAAGAAATCAAGGTTCAAAGAATGTTCAGCATTTCTATTATCTTGTTCATCAAAAAGACAGATACCTTGCGCTAAAGAGAATTGCAGACTATTATCCAGATATCTATGCTATTATCTTTTGCAGAACAAAAGTAGAAACGCAAGAGGTTGCAGATATGCTGATAAAAGATGGGTATAATGCAGACTCACTTCATGGTGATCTTTCCCAAGCACAAAGAGACCATGTTATGAGTAGATTCCGCTTGAAGAATATTCAAATGTTGGTTGCAACAGATGTTGCTGCCAGAGGTTTAGATGTGAATAATCTTACTCATGTAATAAATTATGAACTGCCAGATGAACTTGAACAATATGTTCATCGTTCTGGGCGTACAGGAAGAGCTGACAAACAGGGAATATCCATTGCAATCATAAACCTTAAAGAAAAACACAAGATAAAATCTTTGGAGAAAACTCTAAAGAAAGAATTCACAAAAGCAGATATTCCTACAGGAAAACAGGTTTGCAAGAAGCAACTCTTCAATATGATAAACAGAGTTGAGAATGTAGACGTAGATAGTGAAGAGATAGAAGAATTTTTGCCAGAAATAAGCAAGAAACTCTCTTGGATGGATAGGGAAGATTTGATTAGACATTTTGTTTCCCTGGAATTTGATTCTTTGTTGACTTACTACAAAGATGCACCAGATCTAAACGTAGATGAGTTGGCAGAAAAAGAGAAGATAAGAAGAGAAAAGGATAAGAATAAACAAAAGCGTGAACGTAACTTTGACAAGAGTTTGTTTACCACTTTGTGCATCACTGTAGGATATAAGGATAGAATTGTTCCTCAACGTATAATAGGAATGATAAATGATTATACTCCACATAAGAGAATAGAAATAGGAAAGATAGATATAAATGATGAGGTTTCTTTGATAGAAGTTTCCAATGATGGAGCTCAAGATGTGGTAGATGCATTGTATGGAAGAATGATTAGAGGCAGAGAAATACATGTTTCATTCTCAGATAAGGGTATAGAAAGAAAACCAAAACAGGAAAATTTCAATAGACCAGAAAGAGAAAAAAGACAGGAAGACAGAAGAAGGTCTAGAGGAGGAAACCATTCTTCAAAAAGACAGAATGGAGTAAAAAGAGCAAGAAGATAAACGATAAAAAAAAAGATAAAATTATGGCAAGAAAAGTTGCAGCATCATTGCTTTCAGCAGACTTTGCAGAGTTGGGCAAGGCTGTTGAGATGTTGAATAAAAGTGAAAACGATTGGATACATGTAGATGTTATGGACGGAGTATTTGTTCCAAATATATCTTTTGGTCAACCGGTGATCAAGTATATAAAGAAATATGCACAAAAACCATTGGACGTGCATCTAATGATAGTAGATCCTGACAGATATTTTAAAGATTTTGTAGATGTAGGTTCAGATATTATTAGCGTGCATTATGAAGCTTGCAGACATCTTCATAGATCACTTTCTGCAATAAGAGACCTTGGCGTAAAATCAGGTGTTGTTCTTAATCCTCATACTCCAGTATGTCTGTTGAAAGATATTCTTTATCTTTGCGATACAGTAACTCTTATGAGTGTAAATCCAGGTTTCGGAGGACAAAAGTTTATAGAAAATACATACAATAAGATAAAGGAACTAAAAGCTATGATAAACGAACAAAACCTTGATGTATTGATAGAGGTAGATGGAGGAGTGAACATAGATAATAGCCGTAAGTTGTATGAAGCAGGTGCAGATGTCTTGGTAGCAGGTAGTGCTGTATTTTCTGCAAAAGATCCTTATCAGACAATAATAGATTTGAAAAAGTAATAAATATATGGGTTGGTTATTTAATAAGAAATCCAAAGAATCAGCAGATGTAAGTCTTCTTCACACAGATATACATTCTCATCTTATACCAGGAATAGATGATGGTTCTCCAGATATGGAAACAACTGTACAGTTGGTAAAAGAAATGTATGATTTGGGTTATAGAAAACTTATCCTTACACCTCATGTAAGGGAAGATTCTTTTGAAAATGATCCTTCAACATTTGAGGGTAGATTGGAAGACGTTGTAGAGGCAGTAGAAGAAGCAGGAATAGATATGAAATTTGAGGTAGGAGCTGAGCATACAATGGACGAAACATTTACTACTTTGATGAATGTTAATGCTTTGAAGTCTTTCCATGATGGTCACTTATTGATAGAATTTCCTTTCTTTAATCTTCCTATAAGATTGAAAGAAGTATTGTTTAATCTACAGGTTGATGGTTACAAGCTTATACTTGCTCACCCAGAAAGATATGCGGAATATCTGGCAAGAGATTTTGAAACTTTGGAATCTTTGAAAGATAGAGGAATACTATTTCAAATGAATGTTTTGTCTTTGGATGGCTACTATGGAAGTCATGTTTTGAAATTCGCAAAATATCTTGTAAAGAATGATTACATAGACATTCTTGGAAGTGACTTGCACAATATAAGACATATAGAGGCTATGAAGAAAGCCTTTAAAAATCCTATGATAAAAGACTTGATAGAAAGTGGAAGATTGATAAACAACAAATTTTAATCTTTCTTTTAATTTTAAAATAATCAAAAAACAATAATAAAATGGATACACTTAATGCAATAAGCCCTATAGATGGCAGATATAGAAACAAGGTTGAGAGTTTAGAGAATTATTTTTCAGAGAAAGCTCTTATCAATTACAGAGTAAGAGTAGAAATAGAATATTTCATAGCATTGTGCAATATCCCTTTGCCAGCATTGAAAGATTTTGATAAAGCAGATTATGAAAAGATAAGAGATATCTATAGAAACTTTACAGAAGAAGATGCAAGAAGAGTAAAAGAAATAGAAGGAATAACAAATCACGATGTTAAGGCTGTAGAATATTTTATTAAAGAAAAGTTTGACGCACTAAACCTTTCTAAACATAAAGAATATATTCACTTTGGTCTAACTTCTCAAGATATAAACAATACTTCAGTTCCTTTGTCTTTGAAGGATTGTCATGATGAGGTTCTTATGCCAGCATTAAACGAAATAATAGACTTATTAAACGCTAAAGCTGAAGAATGGAAAGATATTCCTATGTTGGCTCACACTCATGGACAACCAGCTTCTCCTACACGCCTTGGAAAAGAAATAAGAGTTTTTTCTTATCGTTTGGAAAAACAATTAGCATACTTTGCTTTTATTCCATTTTCTGCTAAATTTGGTGGAGCAACAGGAAACTTCAACGCACATAATGTTGCTTTCCCAGAAGTAGATTGGGTAGATTTTGCTGATGGATATGTTTCTTCTTTAGGATTGGAAAGAGATTTGTTTACTACTCAGATAGAAAACTATGACAATCTTGCTGCATACTTTGACAATATAAGAAGAATAAACACAATACTTATAGATTTTGCTAGAGATATTTGGATGTATATCTCTATGGAATATTTCAAACAGCAGATAAAGAAAAACGAAGTAGGTTCTTCTGCAATGCCTCACAAGGTTAATCCGATAGACTTTGAAAATGCAGAAGGTAACTTAGGAATGGCAAATGCAATTCTTACACATCTTTCTATGAAGATGCCTATCTCTCGTATGCAAAGAGACCTTACCGACAGTACTGTTTCAAGAAATGTAGGCGTTCCTATCGCTCACACACTTATTGCTTTAGCATCTTTGAAAAAAGGTATAAACAAACTTATCCTTAACGAAGCTGCTCTTAACAATGATTTGGAAAACAACTGGCCTGTAGTAGCAGAAGCATTGCAAACAATACTTAGAAGTATAGACTATCCAGATGCATACGAAACTTTGAAACAACTTACAAGAAAGAATACTAAGATAAACCAAGCAGAAGTACATGAGTTTATCTCTACACTTAATGTAAGTGATGAAATCAAAGAGAGAATGAAACAAGTAACTCCTCAAAACTACACAGGAGTATATCCAAAAGAAGACAAAGAATAAAGACTGATTTTTAGAAAGACTGATGACAAGTAAGCAGAAACACTTTATACTTAAGAATGCCAAGCCATACACATTACACTATGTGCTTTACTTCTTGTTGGTAGTTGTGATGAGTGTGTTCTCTATTTGCTCTATCCTTTCTATAAACAATTTCTTACAAATACTATTTTCAGAGGGTGGAGGAATGCAAACTTCTTCCACCTCTGCTTTAGATGATATACTCAACGTTGTTTACAATTATTTCCTATCCTTTGGTAAACAAAATGCGTTGGTATATTTTACCTTGCTTATACTTATTATATACATAATGAAAGACTTATTCTCCTGGTTGGGAGAATATGAAATGGGTTGTACAAGAAACAAGATAACAAGAAACATAAGGTACAATATGTTTTCTCGTTTTATACGTCAAGATCTTTCTTTTTTTGTTCATTACAAAAAAGGAGACTTACTTTCACGTATATCAGCTGATGTGTTGGAATATGATGAAACAGTCTTGCGTTCTATCCAGACAATCATAAATTCCATAGTCGTGGTCTTGCTTTATCTTGTTTGTTTGTTCTATATAGATTGGTCTTTGACCTTGATAACTTTGATTTTGTTTCCACTTGTTGCTGTGCTTACATCAACACTTTCTAGGAAATTGAAATCAAATTCCAAGAAACTGCAAGCAAAAAACGGAGAACTGATTTCCGATATAGAACAGACTGTAGCAGGATTAAGAATAGTGAAATCTTTGGCAGCGATAGACTATGTAAATGATAAGTTTTCAAAAAAGAATCATACATATACTTTGCTAAGAAACAAGGTATATAGAAAAATCTATCTTGCTTCACCACAAAGTGAAGTAATCTCCAGTTTTGTGATAGCAGTAATATTATTGATAGGCTCTAGAGAAGTGTTGTCTGCAGGCGGTTTGACCAGTGGAATGTTTATAGTATATCTTATACTATTTATTCTTATAATAAAACCAGCTAAAGATGCTTCAACAGCTTTCTATAATATACAAAAAGGTACAGCTTGTATGGATAGAATAATGGAGATAGAAGATAGCGAAAATACAATACAAGAACCAAGTAATCCTATAGCATTTCCAAATATGGAAAAAGGAATAAGATTTGAAAATGTTTCTTTTTCCTACACAGACAAGCAAGTGTTAAAAGGTGTTTCTTGTATGTTTGAAAAAGGTAAGACAACAGCTATAGTCGGTTCATCTGGAAGTGGAAAAACAACTATGATAGATTTGATAGAAAAGTTTTATTCTATCAAAGAGGGAGATATACTTTTTGATGAGGTATCTATAAAAGATATTCTATCTTCTAATATCAGAAACAATATAGCTATGGTTGGGCAAGATACTATTCTTGTCAATGATACTGTAGCAAACAATATCTCTTTTGGAGATACATCTTATACTCTGGAACAAATAAAACAAGCAGCACAGATAGCAAATGCTGAAGAGTTTATTCTAAGGTTGCCAAACGGATATCAAACCAATATAGGAGACAGAGGCGATATGCTTTCAGGAGGACAGAAACAAAGAATAAGCATTGCAAGGGCTGTATTGAAAAATGCTCCTATACTTATACTGGATGAGGCGACATCTGCTTTGGATACAGAAAGTGAACGACTGGTGCAAGATGCTTTGAATCGCTTATCAAGAGATAAGACGGTAATAATGATAGCTCATAGACTTAGCACAGTTGTAAATGCAGATAAAATAATAGTTCTTGAAAACGGAGAAATAAAAGAACAAGGTACTCATCAGGAACTCTACAATCAAAAAGGTGTTTACTACAACCTTTACAAGATGCAAGAAATATGAAATTAGGATTTTTCTTTATGATGCTAATAGTATTGGCATCATTATCTTATGTCCATACTAGAGTGTGGCAAGTATTACCTTTGCCTATATGGGCCAAGGCTGTTGTGTTGTCTGTAATGATAGCAATATTCATTAGCTTTATTTTAGTATATACCTATCTAGACAAGCATTGCTCAATGGAAGCTGTTTCGTTTTTCTATCATTTGGGTAATACTTGGCTTATGGTTTTGTTGTACTTGTTTATGGCATTTGTTGTTTTAGATGTTGCTAGACTAATACATCTTATTCCTAACGCATATTTTCACAACAACTGGATAACAGCTACATCAATATTTCTAGTTATTTCTTCTTTGTTTGTTTATGGAAATATTCATTATCACAACAAAGAAAGACAATCTTTGCAAGCAAAGACAAGTAAAACTCTTTCTTCCTCAAAGAAAATAGTTATGATAAGTGATCTTCATCTTGGCTATCACAATCAAAGAAAGACTTTATCCAAATGGGTGGATATGATAAACAAAGAGAATCCAGATATGGTTCTAATAGCAGGTGATGTTATAGATTTTTCAATAAAGCCTTTGCAAGAACAAAAGATGTGGGAAGAGTTTCAAAAGATAAAAGTCCCAATCTATGCTTGTCTTGGTAATCACGAATATATTTCCAATAGACAAGAAGCTAAAGAATTTTATAGACTATCCAATATTACTTTGTTGTGTGACTCTGTCGCAGAGGAAAATGATTTGCTTATAATAGGAAGAGATGACAGGAGTAACAAGAATAGAAAGTCTTTGCAAGAACTATTGATCAATAAGGATAGAAGCAAATATTCCATACTTCTAGATCATCAGCCATACAATCTAAGCGAAGCAGAGGAAAACAAGATAGACTTCCAGTTTAGCGGTCACACACATTATGGACAGTTGTTCCCAATAAATCTTATTACAAAACTTGTATATGAAAAAGCCTTTGGAGAATACTCCAAAGGCCAAACACAATATTATATTTCATCTGGATTAGGTATCTGGGGAGCAAAAATACGTATAGGAACTAGAAGCGAATACGTAGTTTTGACAATAAACTAAGTCTGCTGCACAAAGCGACTTAGTTTATTATTATCTTTTCTATCTTTATACCTTCGCTATTCTTTACTCTTACTATGTAAGCGCCTGCGATAGTATTCAAGTCAAATCTAAATGATTCTCCACTTATCTTTCTTTCGTAGATTCTTTGTCCTAATGTGTTTACAACTTCTACTTCTTTCAAGTCTTTGCCATAGATGTTTACTTCCTTATTGTTGTTCCAGATAGAGATGTTTGCTTCTGGAGTTTGTATATCTTCTATAGCTACGTTGTTTCTTCTGGCAAATCTTATCTTGTATTTTCCTTCGTTTTCTCCTTTTTCTGCGTAAAGGAATATGTTGGAAGCATCATTTAATATAGTCACTACTGTATCATCGCCTCTCATATCTATAAGAGAAACTTCTATATTGTTCTTTTGAGGATAGATAAGGGATATTTTAACTTTGCCTTCCTTGTATGCGTGAATGTTTAGTGGTGCTTCGTATGGTAGAGAAAAGAAGTGGTTGTGGTTGATTTTTTCTCCTTCTATTGCAAAGTATGGTTGGATGATTTCTTCTGAAAGCATAGCACGGCCGTCATAGTTGTCCAAATTGTCATTTGCATAGTCCTGGCAAGTAGCAGAAAGTTTTGTTACATTCTTTCCGTTATCTATGCAAACGAATTCAGAGGAATGGAATGTATCATTGTTTATAGTTGTTGTGCTATTAGCAATCTTGGAAGAAGCGCCTGTTGGAACATAACTATATCCATACATACTGTTTACTCCAAAGTTGGAATTGCTTATATCTGCAAAAGATCTGTTGCCACCACTAAGTCCTATCATAAAGCCATCTCCTGCACTTATATTGTTGGAGCCTGCAGCAAGATATTCAAACCATTGTCCTGTACCAAGACTGTTGATACGATAAACATAAACCTTTTGTCCAGAAACAAGAGAAGGGCTGTTGTTCGTCATATTCTTTAGCAAGGCATTTACATTTAAGTTTCCTGTAAAAGGATTTGCTAAAGAAAACCAATATGTATCTCCTGTAGAAGTATTTCTTAGTGATTTTACATAATTGTTAGCTATAGTGCTAAGAGTATTGTCTGTATAGTACTCTTGGACAGTACCTCTCTGTACAAGTATAGGGTTGTTTGTGAAAATAGATGTGTAACTTTCTTCTTCCTCAGTAGTATAATCCCATTCTGTATCGTATGGCCATACAAATATACCTTTAGCGTAAGGAAGATTGTTCTGAGCTAGAAGGTATCTTTCATTCCAATCATTCTGTACATAGTCAAAATCTACCGCTGCCATATCGTTGTGTTTTGTTCTTACAGCAGCATTGCTTGCAGCACTATTGTCAGTGTTGTATAAGAAGTTTACTTTGTTGTTAAATACAGGATTCATATTGACAGGAAGAATTCCTATAAGATTCCAATCTTGTAACTGAAGACGTTTTCTAAATTCTACAGTTTTTCCAGCTAACTGGTTCCCCTTGTCAAACAATCCGCCTCCAGATGTAATATCTACAACAGGAGTAGTCGCTGTTAGTTTATAGTATTTTTGCTGTGCATTTAGTTTTTCTTCGTAATCTCTTAGATAAGGTTCTCTCATAGATGCATTATAGTCAGACCAGCCTTTGTAATAATATAGAAATCTATGGGAAGCATCTGCTAATTGAGTGCTATTACTATTTCTACTAGTATTTTCTACATCTGTGAAATACCATGTATGATTGCTACTATTTTGTCTATAGCAATAGTATCTGTAAATTTTTTCTTCTCCGTTTATTGTTATACTATATCCACAAATTTTATTATACCATGCTCCGTCGGTTGTGAAAGGAGTCTCATTCCATCGTCCACTACTATATGTATAAAAATTTCCTCTTAGGATTTCACTTTTTGCATCTCTTGCTCCAGCGCTATTTGTATTGGTAAACACAACTTCGTCACCATAAGCATCATTTAGATCTTCATCCATATTGATTCTCCAACCCTCTATTATGTCATCAATAGCAGAACTATTTGGAAGAACAATATTTTCTGTGATAGGTTCTGTGCCATTTAATTCTTTTACAAGTTTTGCAAGTCTATTAGAATCTGAAGTGTTTTTAGGATCAAAACTTATACCACTATGTATGTAGCAATAGTCTGGTATCAGTCCATCTATCATTAGTTCATTTCTAACACTTACAATAGTAATATGCCTATTAGTGTAATCTTCGTTTCCAGAAGGATCTACAGAAGGATGGTCATCATCTACGCCTGAAACGAATGTACCTGTGTTGGAACCATTGACAGTATTGCCTGATACTATATTATCTACTACTTGAGTCAAGCCAAAGTTGTTACCATTACTACCTGTAATACCACCAGCATTGCTTGCTGTAATAGTATTGTTTAAAGATTGACAATTTTGTACGGTACCATAAGGTGCTCTAGCAGTAGTGCTACCAGAGTAAACCATACGTCCGACTATACCACCTCCGGCATATCCACCAGTTATATTAGAGTTGGTTACAGAACAGTTGTCTATTATACCTATGGACAAAGTGCCTGCAATACCACCACTATATGTCTGGGATGCATTGGACACAATAACATTGTCTAGGTTTACATTTTTTATAACAGTATTACTAGCAGTTCCGCTTGTATAACCATTGGAAACATAACCAAACAGTCCAGCAGAAGTGGATTCTACGATGATTTCTAGGTTGGAAATAACATGTCCATCTCCGTCAAAATTACCCGAAAAAGCTACACAATTAGTTTGGTCAAGTTGTCTTTGGTCATTTTGTATGGCAAGAGTTCCTATAGGAGTAAATATGGCAGAGTATGTCATGTCAGTTTCTTTGTAGAAATAGTATCTAAAAGAACGAGTATAATTCCCGCTAGTATTGTCGCAAATCTCCTCAGATGTTTTGTCTGCCAAAGATACATCCCCTGCTTTTGTGTCTAGATAAACACGAGGACAAGTATATGGAGCAGATGCAGTTGTTTGCAGTATAATCTGTTCATAGTTGACAGTCCATGTGCCGTTTTTGATAGTCTTTTCACACATGATGAATGGACCAGGATATGGTGTACTCATATCTATGTCGGCTATCATTTTGTAGTTAGCTTGATAGTAGTATTGGTTGTTGGCTCCAGTCCTGTTGTATTGTGCTTTAGTATTTACGGCTTTGGACATATCTATCAAGTCCTGAGGAGTACCTATTAAAAAAGGCGTTGCAGCACTACCGTCACCACCACTAAAGGCGTAAGGTCCACTCGTAAAGGCTTTTGCTGTTGGTTCTGATGCTTTAGAGTTTTTAGTTGATTTGTCTAAAGCTGGTGTTTGTGTTGTGAAAGTTACTCTGTATGCAACTGTATCTACAGAGTTTTTGTCGAAAGTTCTCCAGATAGAATTATTTTGTGCAAAACTGATTACAGCACATAAAATCAGCGTGATAAACGCTAAAGCTCTTTTTATCATATTCTATATGTTCTTAAAAAATGTTCCTAAAAATTAAAGTGCAAATTTATGGAAAAATATTAGACTGACAAAGAAAATTGGTAAAAAAGGATTGCTATTTGGGGTTTTGGAGTATTTTTTTTTAGAATTCGTGCTTTTATGCTAGTAAAAAGATATTCTAATTTATTTAAAAATATTCTAAATTGCTATTTTAAGCTTTGTTGAATTGTTTTAAAAGGATGTTTTATTTGATGAAATTTAAAAATTTGTTCTATTTTTCTTCTGGAAAATTTTGTACAGGGTGTTTTATTAGTTCTATTCAGTCTCTTGATAGAAAAGTAAGACTGAAAAGTATAAAATCAAGAGTTGGAAAATTTTTATTTGATGCTAGCAAAATAAAACGAAGAGTTACGCAAATAAAACGAAGAGTTAGTAAAATAAAACGGCGTTTTAGAAAATTAAAACGCCGTTTTATTTGATGAAAAATCTAGTTGAAAAACCTGAAATTATTCTCTTATTTTACCATCTTCACAAGAAATGACTCTGTTTCTAAAATCATTTATGATAAGATAGTCATGTGTTGCCATAAGAATTGTTGTGTTGTTTTCCTTGTTGAGTTTAAGAAGAAGTTTTACAATTTCCTCGCTGGTGATAGGGTCAAGGTTGCCAGTAGGTTCATCAGCTATTATCATTTCAGGATTGTTGACAATGGCTCTGGCAAGAACTATTCTCTGCATTTCTCCTTCGGAAAGATTGTAAGGATAAATCTGGGCTTTGTCTGCAAGACCCACAGAATCCAGACATTGCATTACTCTTTCTTTTATAATGTTTTTGTCGTGAGTACCAGTAGCTTTCAGTACAAAAGAAAGATTGTCAAAAACAGTTCTGTCATTCAATAACTGCATATCTTGAAAAACTATTCCAAGTCTTCTTCTTAATAATGGGATGTTTTTCTTCATTATATCTTTCAATGCAAAACCACATACAGTTGCTTCACCACTTTGCACTGGAACATCGGCATAAAGAGAACGAAGCAAAGTACTTTTTCCTGCTCCTGTTTTTCCTATGAGGTAAACAAATTCTCCTTTTTTTATTTGAAGATTTACGTCTGTCAGCACGGTCTTTTCATAAGACAATGCCACATTTTTCATATATACTGATAACTCGTTGTTTTCCACTTTTATGTTGTTTTATTTAATCTCTTTATTTTTTCTCATCAATTGCTTCATTCTTATTCTTGATCTGCTCTTTACTATCCATACAAATAAAAACCAACCAGCAGTTGCTGCGAATAACATCTGTAGGTCTGTCAAATAGTGTGCAAGGATTGCAGCAAGAATAGAAACACCTATGGATATTGTGAAAGAAAGCATGGTACAGCCTTGGTGTGAGTAGCCAAAGCGTATGCAAAGATGATGAAAATGTGTCTTGTCTGCGTCAAATGGACTCTTGCCTCTGCGAACTCTTCCGATAAATACTCTAAGAGTGTCTGCCAATGGTAAAAAGAATATGCAGAAGAACGGCATTACAACAGCTTTTAGAGGATTTGTAACAACACCAGACTGATAAGTAACGGCAAAGGCGTATTTTGCACAAATGATTATGTTGATAGTAAGCATTGTTCCTATAAGCAAAGAGCCTGTATCTCCCATAAATACTCTGGCTTTTTGCCAGTTGAATCTAAGGAAACCACATATTGCTCCCATCATAGCTGCGCAACTTAACATAACGAATGTTGGGGTAAGCAATTCAAAAGTCCAAGTCCCTCTAACATATATATAAAGGAAGATAAAAGAAGATATAAGAGTGGCTATGGCTTGCATGCCCGCCTGTCCGTCTATTCCGTCTATCAGGTTGTAAGCGTTGCAGATAACAACAAAAACAACTATGGTTATTATATAACTCATCCATTCAGGAATGTGAATAGGGTTGGCTGGATCCCATAATGTGAAATCTGTAATCTTCAATCCACAGAAAGCCATGCCTATACCTACAGCTATTTCAAAAAATAACTTCATTCGAGGTGTAAGATTGTTCATGTCATCTCTTATACCTACAAATAGCATAATGCCTAGCATTATGGCAAAGAAAAGTACTCTCAACATAGCTACCTCTTGCCTATAGGTAAAAACTATAGATAGAAGACCTATACCATAGGCTATTCCTATGACAATTCCACCCATGTGAGCAGTATAACCTGTGTGTATTTTTCTACCACCAGCTTTGTCCAGAATACGATATTTCTCCATCAGTTTAATAAATGGAGGAAACATCAACCAGGCAATTACTAGCGATGTAAGAAAAGCTAATCCTATAACACCTAAATCTGAAATATTATTCATAAACTATGCTTGATATTTTTGTTGTTTGTTCATAAATATTCTTCATGACAATTTGCAAAGATAATAATTTATTTCTTTTTATAAAACATTTTACTTACAAAAATACACATTTTTAACACTTTTAGAA
>JAGHSX010000081.1 GCA_018065645.1 Candidatus Scybalousia scybalohippi | reverse complement strand
CTGTTATTCCTTCAGTTAATGTTAGTGTACCATCTTCCGTTTCCCATTCATAAGTCATATAACTATGATTACTTAGTTCTTTTTCTTCTTCTTCATATTTGCCAAACTTTTTCTTCAAATACCTTATAACTCTATCTTTATCTTTTTCTTTTACATTTTTATCTGAAAACCAGGTTACCTTCTGCAATTCTTTTTTCTCAAATACAAAACTCAATGTTCCTGGAGTTCCTTCAAGTTCACATTCATATGATAGTATTGTTTCATCAATATCTTTTACTTTATTTTTTTCTTCTTCTTCAGGTTCTCCATAATGAGCTTTGATATCTCTTATTGAATAATCACTATTCATTCCAGCAAAATAATCATCAATTTCTTTTGTTCCGCATCCTATCAACAAAATTAATACGCAAAATATAGGCAATAATCTTTTCATATTTTTTATCCTTTCAAAAATGATTTTTTATTATATATCTTTTTGAGCAATAAAAAAAGAGCTTACATTAAATATAATGTAAGCTCAGCAGGAGGACCTATAATGAATTAAGCTCTTTGGCGAAAGCTTCAACCCATTTTATATTAAGGAGCTTGTTAGCTCCAGAATACCAAAAATCTTGGATCCGTCTTGTACTATAATTCAATTGTTCAGCTACCTCTTCTTGTGTCATACATTCATCAAGAATCATTGTAATAACTTGTAGCTCTTTCTTATTTAGATGCGCCCTTTGTATTGCAAATTGGATAATCTGGTCATCTCCACAATTCCAGAAGGCTTTTAATAATTCCCCACCCATTAATACCTCCTAGAATATAAGTTTGAATGCTAATGCAACAATTATTACTGCTTGAACTATTGCAAGTCTTTTTAGCTTGATATTCTTTCTTGTCTCTGTGATTGCAGTTTCAAGCGCATCTTCTAATATCATTTCTTTTGCTTTTTCCATATAATTCACTTGTGTGATTGCTGGTTTAGCCAATCTGTAAGCTCGTTTGTTGCTTTTGTCACATCTCCGTTACATCCTTGTTGATGCAAACCATCAAGAACTGCAAGAAGCACCCTTGTCTGCATCTTCTGCTCGTTCTTAATATCATTTATCTGTGCATCATAATTATTCCATTTGTCTATTTGATGGATATAATTCTTCACAAGTCCAATAATTACACCAAGCGCACCGATTAAAGCAACAAATCCTATTATTGTATCTGCATTTATAGTAAACTCAAACATCACACACCTTTTCTCCCTTCTTTATTTCCGCATAGCAAATAATGTTGATAATACTTAATCCATTCATTCTTATATAGATTAGCTAAATCTGCATAATTTGCTTTATAAGTCACTGGATTAAAGGTTGCAATTGCTTGTCTTGCTTCCTTCATTCCGTTTGTGCAAAAATGCTGGAATAATTTGTTTCTATCGTATCCAAGAGCTTTCTGCAAGTCTGGATAATTTCTATAATAAAATTCAAAATCATATACTGGTTTCATGTCGACACCATTAAATTTTGAATTTATTACATCAAAGGTATTTGTTGTTGTCTTTACTGTTGGAATAGGTTTTGCAACTGTATTTACTTGTTTTACAGGTGTTGGAATCGGCTGAGCAACTCCGCCTGCAAGCAATGTATTTACTCTTTCAACTAGCACTGGATATAATCCTATTAAATAATCACCAGGACATGCCTTTGCACTGTAAAACCTATGAGCCGATAGCTTCATTTCATTTGCCTTTGGCTCATATGCTTTATTCTTTGCCTTATCTGCTATCCATACAAGCTTATTTTTGCCATATCTTCTGCAACAATCAACTGCTAGTTTTATTAGCATATCAAGTGCTGCATTTGTTATCTTGTACGGAGCATATGTATCACTTGCAATTTCAATTGTTATTGCTCTGTTGTCTGCTGTAAATGAGCTTGTTGTTATTGGCGCATATTTTTCATCAAGGACTAGGGCACAACCACCATCATTTCCTAGTGCATAAGTACAAGAATACTTATATCCTGGAGCTGAGAATATATCTCCAGCTCTTTTTGTATTACATTGTCCCACAATTACATGTGGAATAAAGGTATCAATAGCATGTGTTCTTGGTCCATAAGTATTCTTACTTGGTTTATTATATGTAACTAAAGGACTATTTGCCATCATCTGTCTCCTCATTCAAATTGACCCATTCAAGATCATCATTTGTTGAATTATACTTTGCCGAACTAATTCCAAGCAAAGTGCCAAGAAATGTATCAACTGCCACCATAATAGTTAATACCTCTTGTGTATATGGAATGTTGAATGTTGCTCCAATCACTCCATAAAGTGTAGTCAACGCTGGCAAGAAAACTTGTGCAAGCCATTTTAATGTGTCAAATGTTTTGTTGCTCATTAATAATCCTCTCTTTCTTCTGTATATAATGTTCCATCTGCATTAAATAATGGAATAATTGCATTATCTGTGATGTAATACACCACTCCTGTTTCTGGTGATACATACTTTGTTAGATATAATTTGTTGCTTTTTAGATGCAATAAAAAAGCAAGCGCAATGATAATTATCACTGCGCTTGCAATTAATGTTGCAATATCTATTATTGATAATTTTTTCATATTTTCCCTTTTGCTGAATGTGAATTAAAGTTTTTAAATATCAACTGGTCGATAGTATTTTCCCGTTGTAAATGAAACACCTGTTTTTGAATAGGAATAGCTTGCTTTTTGCTGAACAAAATCATCATCATAATAATTAAAATTAAAAGTCTTATTATCATAATAATATGCTAAATTATATATTATTATACTCGTATTCCATCCATGCCTTCCACTTTCAACCACATCCCCATTTTCATCCGTTACTGTATAATACCAATAAGTTCCAGATGAATCTTTAAGTTCAACTGTAACCTTATACCACTTAAAATCTCCACCACTTTTAAAAGGGATAACTGTATCAGCACCACCCTCGTTTAGTATATAACCATACTTGCCATCTTCAGTTTTCCCAAATCTAAATGGAACTCCATCAGCAATTAAATTTTGCTTCAATTCACGAACCTCATTTCCAAGATTCTCAATTTTTCCAACTGTAATCTCCATATTTGATATTGTAGTTTCGTTGATATTATACTTGCAAAGCTGGAGTTCATAGATACCATTGATATAATTTGCATTATTTTCCTGAGTAAGCTCTGTGATCTCGTCTGCTGCCTCACTGATTATCTGTATAGGTTCATCAGATGCCAGGTTCATTCTAATAAAAAGCTGTCCTTTTTTCTCTCCAGATTCTGATACATTTACATTGATATCTTCCTGAGATACCTCAATTAATCTGCCTAAAATTACAATATATCCAGATGTGATTCTTATCTTGTTTGCTCCAATATGACTAATTTCACAGCCGTTCATTATGCCACATCGCCCATCATCCCACTGGATTGAATCGTGCTTTGGAGTTACTGTTTGATTCTCCCACCTTATCAAGTTCATACTCATTTCTTTAATCTCCTTTTCAATTTCTTTGTAAGCTCTAGCCTAATTGCCCCAAATATCAATGTGATAGTGCCTTTTTGCGATTTGTAACCAGTAAGATATGTCGTATATTGCACATTGTTGCTAATAATCAACACCTTTTGCCCTATCTCAAATATATCAGGATTAATAAGTGCATCTTCCTCCTGAACTGTAAGCTCTATGAGATTGTTGAAATCATCATCTGCTAGCTCTGTAACTGCTACATCATATGCTTTTTCAAAAAACTCTTCTGGAGTACAATCTATCTTTTTGATACTAAAAATGACTGGTAGAATCCTCTTATTATCTTCAGGAGATACTGTAAGAGTTCCATCAGTCAATTTATAATATGTTATTGAATTGTCCTCACTTATAATAATAATCTTGTTTGCGCTATTATCATTTGCGCTTGTTTTAAGCTCTATAGTCTTTGAAAGTATGTTAGGCAAGTCTGCTTCGATAACTCTCATAGTTGAGTTATTTTGACCGATTTCAGCTATAATTGCCTTATTCTTGAAATCAAGGTAAAAGTTAATTGATATCTTGAAAATCTTCAGCGCATTTACTACATAATCAAATAGATTGACTATATCTTCATCAAATTCAAATGTCCCATATGTTTGGCTTTTAATCTTTACATCAAGACATTTTATATTTTGAAAAATATCTTCATTTGTTATGTAAGTATTCGATATCTGAGTTGCTAACCATTCTTCAATAGTAGTCTCGACTTGATTTGATATTATAGGCACATCAAACAAGCTTAATAATGACTTGAATTTGACCGCTTTTCCTTTTTTAGTCTCATTGATAGTAGTTACAACTCCAACTATCATATCTTTGTCTGCAATTAATGACCTTATGCAGATTATATTATCTATGTTGCACTTTGTTTCAAGCATAAGGTTTAATGTATTCTCATCTGGTGAAAGATAATCATATTCTAAATCAATGCTTGAAATTTGTTGGGATCCTACATATTCTAATTTTTTAGTAAAGAATTCAACATTATACAGTTGCATAAAGCTCCCTTCTTTCAACTACTAAATTCAAATCGTTTTCGCCTTCGTGAGATACTCTTATAACATTTGATCCTTTTTTAAGCATCAGGAATCTTTCTGTTGAAAAATCACTGTATTGATAAGCATCTTCTTTATTATCTCCATTATTATCGCATTCATATATGCTATATGGAATGGTTGTGCAATCAACTACTAACCTTCTTCCTGCAGCTATTCTCTTATTTACTTTTCCAGTAGCTACAATGTTATCATTAAGCCTATATGTCCACATTGGATTTATGGCAGGACCTATTATTATTATCTTAGTTGGACAATTCTTATTTGAATCAACCTCAAATGATACTGTTGATGCTTGGCTATTTGTGTATTCATAGTTATATTCATAGTTATACTTTTTTCCAGTCGATTCTATGCTGGTAGTACGCATTTCATATTTCTTATAGAATGTTGATATGCCCACCAACTTAATCTTGCAATATAATCCACCGACTTTCTTCTCCGTCTTTTTGATTATGTCAAGCTTAACATCTATGTAATACACATCATCTGTAACATAAGTTAGTGTCAGCGGAGCAACCTCTGCAAATCTAACAAATTTACGATATTCTTCATATGTTTTGAAAAATATCTCTCCTTCAATTGCTTTTTGCTTCTCATCTTCGGCCAATGTCAGGAAATAATCTCCTACTTGCTCATAGCTTGTCTTTTTCTCCATACCTAATCCCGATGGAGAAGATAAGAAATGCTCTAATGTATTCAAATCTATCTGCTCATTATTCGCATTGTTTAAATAAAACTTTCTCATTAAAGCATTCCTCCCAAAGCTCTGTTCAAATCTTCTGCTGCCTTCTTAATTCTTTCATTTGCTGAGTTTGATACACTATCAATTGCATCAAATATATCATTCTCTGAATTGAGTATTCCCTGAGCTATTGACTTTCCATATATCTCCCCTATGTCTTGTCCTTCTGCGCTTGCGCCAGAATCAATTCTTAACACATCTTTGATACCTTTTAATGCTAACTCTCCAGCATCTTTAGCTAACTTTTCAAGTCCTGGTCCTTCTCCACTGAATGTAGCTTTCACATCTTTAAAGAATTGCTCCCAGCCTTCATTCATTTGCACTTGCTCTTCTTCAGTATCAAGTCGCATTCTTTCAACATTGGTCATTATCTCATCAAATGAATCAGAATATGCTGTCTCCATATCTGCAAGAGTTCCACTTAAATTATCAAGTGCTTCCTGCTGGTCTGTCCAAGCATCCATAACTGCTTGAAATTCTGGCTGATCTTCTTCGGCAGCTTTTACAAGTTCGTGAAGATATCCTGCTCCAGATAATCCCATTTCTTGTAATTCGCCTAACAAACCTTCATCCATCAAACCTTTTTCAACTAAATCCTTAGCCTTATTCATATCATCAGCATAAGTGTTCATTACATCAGTTTGCTGTTTAAGGTTATCAGCCATCTGCTGAACTGTTAAATCACTCTCATTTGATAACTCACCAAATAATTTAAGCTGTTTTTCAAGTGAATCTTGTGCTTTAATCTTTGCTTCTTCATATGCGCCTTTTAATTCATCAAGTGATTGTGATACATTGCCATTTACTGTAATTATCTGGTCTCGCCAGAATACAACCTGAGCTGTATTATCACTGTATGCACCAGTTAAATCATTTACTTTGCCAGTTGATGTATCTATTTTTGCATTTACTGCATCATATTCACCCTGCAAATTATTAATTACAGTATTTTGATCATTTAAAGTACCATTTAATGTATTTACTTTTTCAACTGCATTTTGAGCTTCTGCTTCAATGTCTTGCAAATCATATGCATAATCTCCAATCCATTTTGTGCCAGATAAACCTTCTTCTTGAGCTTTTATAAGCTCGTTTTCCCAAAATACTTGGTTTTCTTTTGCTTCTGCAAGCTGTTCCTCAATATCAGCTCTATTCTTTTCAGCTTCATACAAATCATTTGCTATTTCTGCCATATCAGCTTCAGCTGCCTGGAGCAATAACAACTCTTGTCTATTATTAATTTGAGCTTCAATCTGCTCATTTGTAGCTGTCAAATGACCAGTTTCTTCATCAAGTGCAAGGTTTAAGTCGGGCATTACTGAATTAAGTTCAGACACAACTTGCTTCATTCTCTGCTTTTCTTCATTGGATAACTTTTCTTTTGAATTAAGCTCTATAAGTTCATCCTTTAATGCTTTTGTTGTAGATACACTTTTTGCTAGTTCTTCTCTAGCATTTTTCCTATCTTCAATTCCGCTTTTTTCTTGCTCTATTTCCTTTTTGTAACTTTCAACAAGCTCCTGCATCTCATCTTTTGCATTACTAGCATTTTTTGAAAGTCCATACAATGCCACACCTACACCAGCAAGAACTGATGCAAGCAATACATATGGATTAGCACTTGATACTGCATTAAGTGCTTCTTGTGCAATTGCAGCAGATTGAGTTGCTTTTCTATATAAATCCATTGCACCGTTTACTGTTTCAATTGCAGCTGTTACACCTTTGAATGTCACAAAACCAGTTACAATTCCTTCAATTGCTGGAATTATCTTGTCTGCATTTCCTAGTATTGCTGTAAGTCCATCAATCACTACTGGAAGAGCATCCTCTGCAAAATCAAGCGCACTATCAACAAAATCTCCAAATGCTTCTGCTAATTTATCAACCTTAACCCCTAAATCTCCTGATTTAAGAGCTTCATCAAGTCTACCAACTGCATCTGTTGCTGAATCAACTCCATCCTTTAATGCATCATCAAATAAATCATATGCAGTAATCTGTAAACCTTCCATTGCAGATTGTAAGATTGTAATCTTACCTTTTAAGTTGTCCTGCATGGTGTCTGCCATATCTTTTGCAGCTCCATCACATTGCATTAATTCATTGTAAAGCGCATCAAACTCGCCTACTGAACCTTTTAAAAGAGCATTTACTGCTGATATATCTGTTTTATTGAATATATTACTAATGACTTGTGCCTTTTCAACCTCACCCATTGTTGAAAGTTCAGCATTCAAATCAACCATAATATCTGATAATGCTCTCATTGATCCATCAGAATTTTCAACCGATATTCCTAATCTAGTAAGATTCTTTTCAGCTTTCTCAGTTGGTGAAGCAAGTGCAAGTAATATATTTCTAAGGTGTGTTCCACCTTCTGCGCCTTTTATACCATTATTTGCAAGTATTCCAAGCTCAGTATTGATTACCGCCAAATCTTGACCAGTTGTTGATGATGTACCACCTACTACTAGGAGTGCTTCACCTAACTGCGCAACACTTGTATTTGATTTCTGGCTGGTCTTGGCAAGTTCATCCATAAACATATCTAGTTCATCAGTTTCAAGCCCTAATGCAGCCATTGAATCTGTTACAAGGTCACTTGCATAAGCTAAATCAAGTCCGCCTGCTGCTGCAAGGTTTAATACCTTAGGCAATGTTTCAGCAGATTTCTCTGCATCATATCCAGCTAATGCCAAATAATTTAATGCTTCAGATGCTTGAGATGCACTAAACATTGTTGTGGCTCCAGCTTTTTTTGCTGCATCTTCAAGCATTGTAAATGCTTGCGAACCATTTTGAATCTCGTCTGCAGTCATTCCCATTGTGGCTGCTACCTGGCTCATATTCGCTTCAAAACTTGAACCAGAATCAATTGAAGCTTTAGCCATTCCAATAATTGCAGTTGTAAGCTTTTCAACTGCCTGAATTATTACATCACTTGCTAGATTGGCTTTTAATACCTCTCCAAATGTTGATGTTTTATCTTCAGCCTTCTTAACCTCATTGCCATATTTATCAATTGACTTAGCAAGTCCATCTGTTGATTTTTCTGCTTCATCAAGGTATTTACCAGTGTTTTCAAGATCATTTTCCATATTTACTAATGCTGTCTTTGCATTAGTAAGTCCAATCTGCCAACTTTTTACAGAATTTGAGTTCTTTTCATACTGTGAATTACTTTTTTCAAGAGCATTTTCAAGCTTTGATACTTTTTCTTCCTGCTCTTTTATAGCATCTGCTGTTGCTTCAGATGAGTTTTTCATCTTTTCAAGCTCAACTCTTGCTATATCTAAATCTTTTGTGTATTGTTTTACATTTTCAGCACTCTTTTTCTCAGCTTCTCTTGCAGCCTCTAATCCTTTTTCATAGACACTGATTTTTTCATTTTGCTTGTCAATCTGCTTATTTAAGTTTTCATATTTAGCTTTTAAAGCCTCACTTCCATTTTGTTGGTCCTTGTATTGCGCCTGAGTACGCTTCATTTCACTTGTAAGAAGCTTCTGCTCATTATTTAAGTTTTTCAGCGCATTTCTATATTCTTTTTCTCCTTCAAGTACAATGGAAGCTCCTATTTTTTTTAGTGCCATTTTATAAATCCCTCAAACTTGCCTTCTTAAATTCAAGCTCATAAGCTCCTAGCTTTTCAAAATTGAAAAGTGTCTTATAAACTCTGTATTTATTTATAAATTCAGATAAATACAAATGCCTTAGCTCTTTTTGTGAATATCCCAGCCTTGTCATTGCGATCAGTTCAACCCAATCCCAATCAACTGTAAATTTTTCATCAGTTTCTTCCTGATCAGGCTGGGATTCTATTTTTTTGCAATTACTGCTCTATAGAATTCTTCACATAACATCTTTGATAATTCATAGATGCTTAATCCTTCAACATTTCTATTTATATATTTTTCTTTTAATGGTTTAGCTTCTGTATTAAGCTCTTCTGCTTCAATCTCAATTCCTTCGTTTACGCACAAAGGAAGCATAAAATTGATAGCTTTCATTGATGGCTCACCTTGTTTGTATAAAAGGTTGCCTTTTTCGTCTTTCTTTTGCTCACCATTTTCCATAAATGGTTTTTTGCCAGATAATTCTATTTCAAAATCTGTCAAATTCTCATATTTATCCTGGATAATTGCTAGAACATAGCATGTGCATTTCAATGGGTATTCCTTACCCTTAATTTTGATTTTTGCCATTGGTTTATTCATTATTTGTCCTCATAAAAAGAGCTTCCTAATAATTTAGGAAGCTCCAAAATTTAATTATTCAGCTGATGGTGCTGAAAGTCCTAATGTCTCATAGATCCATGCAACTGCATTCTCTTCTGATGTGAATCCAAATTTCTTCTTTCTCCAATCACCATTAGCAAGTGCAAGAGCTGATCCAGATAATGTTGGCTGTGTGAATGTGATTGATTCTCCCTTTGTTGCGTATGAATCTTCACCTTCAGCAAACTTACATTTGAGCAATACACAAGCATCAAATGTTCCATCTGAATTCTTTGCTGCAAAACCATATCCAACAAAATTTGCTGAATCGTTAGCATTTGATGTCTCTGTAGTATTAAGAGTATCATCAATCTTATGACCGAATAAAACCTCTGCAGCCTTTAATGGTAATCTTGTTACTCCAAGAGAAACTGCAGCAGATACAAACTCATTGATATCTTCAACGCATCTATTGTCACCATATAACTTAGCATTAGCATAAGATGGTGTGATTGTAGTGCTTACACCTTCACCGCACTGGAATGCATCTGAATATGTAACCTCTCCTGTTGAGTTATCTTCGCTATATTTTGCGATAATTGGCTTAGAAAAGCCGAATTTATAAGCTCCCTTATACATCTTTTATCTCCTTATCTTGTTTAAATTTACATGAAATAATCAAAAGTCTGTACTTTTGCACATCCTCTGTCATATCCATGTATGTTTGACATTGAATATCATAAGCTTCATTTTGAAGCAAATAATCTTTTATTTTTTCCTTCAATTCAAAGTAATCAGTATTTTTAAGCAATGTGACTTTGATTTGTATATCGCAAACCTCTGCAATTGGTCTGTTGTCTCCAAATTCATCATAGTATTCAGATGCATAAGTGAATGTGATCCATTCTTCTGTATGTTCTTCTGAATAATCTTCTTCAACCGACAAACCAGTGACATTTTCAAGTTCAAGCATTATGCCATTGACATTCATTCCAAGCACCTTCTTTCAAACTCTCGCTGAATTGCTTCTTGTATCTTTTTTTCTGAATTGTTGACCGCTGGCTCTAGCCATGGTCTTGCAAGTTCATTTACTGTTCCATAATTCATATATATGGCTTTTTCCATGTTCCTTATTGGTGTAGTTCGTTTTCCACCAGTATCTGACCTTGTTGAATCAGTTCCAGTTGGTCTTACAAATGAAATTACTGCATCTGTCTTTGCAACCTTTGCCTTTGTTGCTTTGATTGAACTTACAAGCTTTGATTCACCTGGATGCTTAATCTTTGTTGACATAGCTGATTTCACACTTTTTACAAGCTCTGGTGATACACCATCAACAATTGATTTAAGTGTGTCATCATCAGCTTTTCTTATTAAGTCATCATATAAGTCATCTGGCATATTAATCTCAAAACCCATTATTCAATCTCCGCAAGGCTTAATTCACATTGAATATCATTTACTTGATACATACGGACTATATTGAATAGCTCACCATCAATTTCTACAATAGATGGCTTGATTTTCTTTCCATCAATTATCTTGATAGCTTCTTCATAATCGTACACATCTATCTTGATTTTTTTAGTGACTTTCAACTTTACACCATATGCAGAATAAAATTCCGCATAAGTCACACTTTTAATCTCACAAAATGCTTCAGTATCTGTGAAAGTATCTGTTCTAAATCCGTTAACATTTTTACTTGTTCCAGTTTTTGTCTTTAAAATTGCAATATCATTAAAAGCATTCATTACTCTTCCTCAGGCAGTTGACCAGATTTCCTTATATCATCAAGCTGGAGTTTCCAAGCTTCTTCATATAGCTCTTTCTTTTCGTCATTGCCTTCTTTCATCTGTACATAAGCACATATTGCCATCTCTACAAGCTTGTTATCTGAATTTGCTACCTCAGAAACAACACCAGCTCGCCTCATTTCAAGACGAGCTGTGTCAATGTCTTCAAGTATCATTTCATCTAACTGACTATGCCTGATTCTCAATGCTTTTTTGCATTTCTCTAGCAATGTCATATACTACCTCTTACTTTTCTTTGTTGGCTTAAGAGGTTTAGCTACATATTCAGCTTCATCCTCTTCAGCTCTTACAACATTACTCTTAACAAGTTCTTCCAATCTTGCTGAATCAGCAACATTGATAACTTGACCTACTGAATAATGTTCTTTTGTTAACTTATCCTGAAATCTAACTAAAACTGTAGCTTTCATCTATACCTCCAATTAAGCAATAGCAACTTTCTTTACATTTACAAATGCTTTAGGTGCTACAACTCCATGACCTACATACTGCTTTCCTACAATCTTAACAAGATCATATTCTGCAAGTGATAAGTCATCTCTCTTAATAGTTACATCATTACCGTTAGGGAAATTAGCCTGATATCCATAACCAAAATCACCAACAATCATATAAACATCATCAACTGATGCTTCATTGAATGGCTTAAGTTCATCTGTGAATTGGATTTTATCCTTTAATCCATCAAATACATCAATTGCATAACCAGCTTCAAGAGCAATCTTTGCAAATGCTGAGTATGTCTGTCTGTTCATTGCAAGGCTTACATTTGTTGCCTTACCTGAAAGAAGAGCTACTGCATCAATAATTGTGATGTTTGATGGATTAGCTTTAAGCTCTGCAACACCAGGATGAGTTGCATCTGTAGCAACCTGAGCTGTTGTGATATTCTTAATGATTTCTTCTTCTGCCTTTTCAGCAATCTTCTGTGCAATTTCCTTGTAGATATAGCCGATTGTGTCAACTGTTGTGCCTTCAAGAGCTTCATCAGAAATTGTAATCCATTTCTTGATGTTAGCTGGTGTAAGCTCAACTGAACCAAGTACAAGCTTTTCCTGCTCTGGAGCATCTGCACCTTCTAAATGAATAGACGCACCAGTTGCTGATACCTCGAAAATAGCTTTAACAATACCCTTCTGGTATGTTTTCTTTACAAGATTAATAATGTTGTGTGTTTCCCAAGCATTTCTAATCTCTGTATCTAACATTGTAGGTACTGGAATAGTTGCTGTGTCATTAAGTCCTACTGAAGATTCTGGAGCTAACTCTGTCATAATCTTTCTAGCTTCTTTGAAATCTCCTGTCTTAATACCTCTTAAAAAGGCTTTTCCATAATCAACTGAACTACGGAAATCAATTTCTTTCTTTGTTTCTGCTGGCATTTCTCTTTTCTCCTTTACATTTGTTTCTACTGTGCCTTCGTTGATTGCAACTGCTGCTGCTTTTCTTTCTTCCAAGTCTTTAAGTTCTGCAATTCTTGTGTTAATTGCATTCATCTTCTCTTCCATGCCTTCAAGAGCTTCCTTAGATTCTGCGCTTCTGATTTCAGTTTCCATTTCTGCTCTTCTAGCCATAACCTGGTCCATGTCCATTGACATGAGTTCTTCCATGAATTTTTCCATGTTCTTTCTCCTTACATCATAAGTAATAATAATTTTCTTTTTTCAAGCTCTAACTGCTCTTTGGCTTTAATGCTTTCCGCATTGCGTCTTTCTCTTTCCGCATCAAACGCACCTCTGGCTGAAATGCTTGTAGTATCATAAGCTGGTATATCTACCGCTGACACATCATATAATTTGTCTATCTTGGTGATTGTTCTAGTGTCGATTTCATATTCTTCACCATCAACCATCTTGAAATCCCATGAAGCTTCTTCTACATGGAATGCAAAGCTCATTTTGTCGATAAGTCCAGACTTGATATCTCTGTATAATTCCTGATGTCCCTGGTCCTCTGCATTAAGTGTTGCTCTCATATGTAATCCATCATTCTCAACCCATACCTCTAATGACTTATTTCTTGTCCTTGCATATACTCTGCCTGAGTGATTGTAGTTAAAGATTACATCTGACATATCGCAAGCATCAAATGCGCCATATGCTATCTTTTCTCTATCTTCATAGTATTTTGACTTGTAAAGCACTGTTTCCTGCTCAAATGTGGCTGGAATACCTTCAATTACAAGCTCTTCTTTGCCTTCATCATTTTTTCTTGTCTCGATATTTGCTAATTTGAAATCTCTAAACTGTACTTGCTTATCATTGATAAGCTTTTCAATGTTTTCCTTAGGATCCATTTATTCTTCCTCTTCTTCCTTTGTTTTTGTATCATCAACAACTGCTGCATCCAATCTTCTAACAAGCTCATCTCCACCTTCAATTGGATCCATACCAGATATTCTTCTCCATTCGTTGATTGTCATACCTCCATAAAGCACAACTGCCTTGAATAGCTCGATTTTCTTTGAAATTGAGATAAATTCAAGCTTGTTTGTATCGTATGTGATAAAAGCTCCAGCAATAATTTGCCTTTCAAGAAATACTTTGCTTGTTAGCTCTATTGATAATGCTTCTAAGAATGGAGCAATCTGTCCTTCGTAGAACGTGTCCATCTCTTCAGCAGTCATCTTGTTCTGAATAATTGCATCATTTACACCAAAATATCTCTGCACCTCTTCTCTAAATTCCTTTAGCTGTGCAGCATTTACTGTTGATGGGTTCATGTTTATAGGTGTAAATTCCTGAGTTGAATCTAGAGAAGCAATACCACTCTTATTCTCTAGGCTTATGTAGTCCTTAACAAACTGATCTTTCTGTTCTGTGAGCTTTTCTGGAGCTAACATGCCCTTTGTATTTTTCAAAATACCTCTTAAATTGGCTGTTGCCTTGATTGCATTCTTAATTCCTTGATTTGATGTGCTAATCAATTCAAGCTCACTATTAAGAGCATCATTTGTATCTCCAGCAATATCAGAAGAGTTATAATCTTTTCTTAATACCGCCAAATCTTCCCAGGCAACTGTCATAATCTGCCCATTAAGGAAGAAAAACTTAATGAATAATCCCTTGTTATATTCAAGAGCTTCATATGACGAGTAAGGAATAGGATAAAATCCTATTGCCTTACCAGTTCTATCTCTATCAATCAAAATGAAGCAAGTATTTGTGATTTCATAGTAATTTCTTACTTTTCTTAAGAAATCTGTACCATTCATATATAAGTTTGGTCTATAATTCAGCAAATACTCTATTCTTTCATCACTACAATGTACTGTTGCTTTTCCAGTGTGCGCTGATAATGGTCTTATACAAGCTCTTACTGTTTCACTTTTGAAGATATCATTGCCAAATAGGCTGAAAATAGCTTGATATGCGCCTAATTCTTGCCACTTGCTTGTATTTACTGCTATTTTCTTTTTTGGTCTAATTAAGTCTAAAAAACCCACTTTCTTTACCTCAAATAAGGGATATATTCTTCTTCAAACTTGGTAAGTCCTACCCATGCATTGAGAAGGCTTACCATCCCATCAATTCTTCTTTTTTGTTGTATTTTTACTGGCTGAATACTCTCAATTCCGTCTTTATTCAAAGCTTTCTTTGCGGTATTAGCCAAACACCAACGCAAAATAGGATTATTTTGATAAATAACCTTTTTCTCTTCAAATGATGATGCCATCATTTTCATTGGATAAGTCCATGTATAAGGACCTTGTGCAATCTTTACCATGTCAAATCCAGTTTCTTTCATGGATTCCTGCCAAAAACCAGCTAAGGCTCTGTCATAGCACACCCATAATGGTCTAATATCATAATCATTGACCATATCAACAAACCATTTTGTCACAAGGTTATAATTGACTTGTGCGCCTTCATTAATGGTCATCCAACCTTGTTCTGCCCATAATTTATAAGGTGCTTCTGGAGCTGCCGACTTTTCTATGTCTGCAATTCTTTTTTCTGGAAGCCAATAATGTTGCAAAACATATATATTTTCATCATTAGGCTTTTTGATAAGCAATGTGGCGCAAGTCAAATCGTAAACAGATGACAAATCGCATCCTCCAATGGCATAAGAGTGCTTCAAGTATTCAATATCAACTACTGTCTCATTGATTATGGTTTCAAGTGGAAGCCATGCGCTTGTTTCGTTCTGCTTCATATCAAAGTCTTTGACTAATAAAGTCGGCAGATATGAGCTGTCTTGCTTTGCTCTTGCAACATCATCTGCAAGTTGAACTGCACTTTTTATAGTTCCTAGTCCTGGATTAGCCTTAATCCATTTTGTTGGATCCATCCATTCTTCCAATTCATCCAGTTTGTAGATTATTGGAAGCAATCTATCGTCTTTTTTAATGCCTTTGGCAACATCACATGAATAATCATGCAAATTGTCATATAAGCCTTCTCGATAAAAACCTGATGTAGTGATACACCCAATTAAAGGCTGTTTTCTAGCCTTCATACCTTGTCGCAAAACATCATACATATTTCTGTCTCGCTGTTCGTGTATCTCGTCTAAGGCTGCAAAATGTATATTTAATCCATCTAATGACTTTGATTCATTAGGCAATGGCTTCATAATTGACCTAGTCATCTTAAAACTAAGTCCTTCTCTAGTAGATTTGACCAGTGTTCTTAATTCCGCTGATTGATCTACGATATTTTTTGAAGCATTGTATATAATCTTTGCTTGGTCTAGCTTTGTGGCAGCAGAATATATTTCTGCACCTTCTTCTCCATCAGCTACAAGCATATAAACTGCAATACTTGCAGAAAGAAAAGATTTACCATGTTTTCTTGGGACCTCAAAAAAGTATTCTCTAAATCTTCTTAGATTTGTCTTTTTCTCCAAGAATCCAAATAATGTCTGTATAAAAGCTTTCTGGAAGAGTTCAAGCTTGACTAATTCTCCAGCTTTTTCGCCTTGATAGTGTTTGCAGAAGGATTCGATAAACTCTATCGCATGATTTCCATGTCTTTCTGAAAAATAAAAAGGAAATGATTTGTCTTTGCAATCCATTTCCTCTACAAGTCTTTTATATACACATCTAATCTCTTCGCAAGCTTCTATTTTGCCTTTTTCAATTTGTCTAAGATATTCCTTCGCATAATTCAAACAATCACTTACCTTTCGCTATAAATGCAGCTAGTGCTTCACCAGCTTTATTTGTTGCATCCGTCTTTGCATCTGGAAGCATCTTGTCTAATTTATCAATCACAAGTAAGTATGTTTTCATTTTGGCATCCTGCACCTTAGAATATGGGTTTTCTCTCATAATCGAGTAGTTGCCCTGACACATTTCTGATACTGCGCCTTCTTTTTCAAGATGTTTGTTGCAATCGTCAATGATCACTGCAAGTTCTGCTGCTCTTTGGAATAGCTCTTCGGCTTTTTTCTTGTTTCTTTCTGGAATTGCATCATATATTTTTTTAAAAAAAACAATATATTGTGCTTTTGTCTTTGTTTTTTCTGCCATTTTTGTCTCTCC
>JAGHSX010000119.1 GCA_018065645.1 Candidatus Scybalousia scybalohippi | reverse complement strand
GTCTTGAATAGAAAATAACTAAAAAATATAAAGTAAAATGGATTTTAAACAGCAGATATTAGAAGGTATTCCTAGTTACCTTCCTGAGAAAAAGGCTTACGACACAACAATCAATCATGCTCCTAAAAGAAAAGATATTCTTACAAAAGAGCAAAAACGTTTGGCTTTAAGAAACGCACTTCGTTATTTTCCACAGGAACTTCATGCACAATTAGCTCCTGAATTTAAAGAAGAATTGGAAACATATGGCAGAATATACATGTATCGTTATCGTCCAGATTATGATATGTATGCTCGTAGTATTGATGAATATCCAGCAAAATCTCGTCAGGCTGCAGCTATTATGCTTATGATTCAAAACAATCTTGACCCTGCAGTTGCTCAACATCCCCACGAATTGATAGTTTATGGTGGAAATGGTGCAGCTTTCCAAAACTGGGCTCAATATCGTCTAGCTATGAAATACTTAGCTACTATGACAGACGAACAAACACTTGTTATGTATTCAGGTCATCCAATGGGATTGTATCCTTCTCATAAAGACGCTCCTAGAGTAGTTGTTACAAATGGTATGGTTATTCCAAACTATTCAAAACAAGATGATTATGAAAGATACAATGCAATGGGTGTTTCTCAATATGGACAAATGACAGCTGGTTCTTATATGTATATTGGACCACAAGGTATTGTTCACGGAACAACTATAACTGTTTTGAATGCAGGTAGAAAGGTTTCTAAGAATGGTGAAGGTCTTGCAGGTAAATTGTTTGTTACTGCAGGTCTTGGTGGTATGAGTGGTGCTCAACCAAAGGCCGGTAACATTGCAGGTGTTGTTTCTATCACAGCAGAAGTAAATCCAAAAGCAACTTATAAGAGAAAAGAACAAGGTTGGGTAGATGAAGTTTACTCTAATCTTGATGAATTGATGGCAAGAGTTAAGAAGGCTCAAGAAGCAAAAGAAGTTGTTTCATTTGCATATGATGGCAACGTAGTTGACCTTTGGGAATATCTTGCAGAACACGATATTAAAGTAGATTTAGGTTCAGACCAAACATCTCTTCACAATCCTTGGGCAGGTGGTTATTATCCAGCAGGATTCTCTCTAGAAGAATCTCAAAAGATGATGGCTGAAAACCCAGAACAATTCAAGAAAGAAGTACAATCAACACTTCGCCGTCATGTTGCAGCTATCAACAAATTGTCTGCAAATGGTATGTATTTCTTTGATTATGGTAATGCATTCCTTCTTGAAAGTTCAAGAGCAGGTGCTGATATTATGAAAGAAGATGGTACATTCCGTTACCCATCATATGTTCAAGATATTATGGGACCTATGTGCTTTGACTATGGATTTGGTCCTTTCCGTTGGGTTTGTACATCAGGCAAACCAGAAGATCTTGACGTAACAGACCACATAGCAATGGAAGTATTGGAAGAAATAGCTAAGAATTCTCCAGCAGAAATCCAACAGCAAATGCGTGATAATATCCAATGGATAAAGGGTGCTAACGAAAATCATCTTGTTGTTGGTTCACAAGCTCGTATTCTTTATGCAGACTGTGAAGGTAGAACAAAGATCGCTGCTGCCTTTAACGATGCAATAAAAGACGGAAGACTTTCTGCTCCTGTAGTTCTTGGTAGAGACCACCACGATGTTTCAGGTACAGACTCTCCTTTCAGAGAAACTTCAAATATCTATGATGGTTCTCAATTCTGTGCTGATATGGCCGTTCAAAATGTTATTGGTGACTCTTTCCGTGGTGCTACTTGGGTTTCAATCCACAATGGTGGTGGCGTTGGTTGGGGAGAAGTAATCAACGGCGGTTTTGGTATGGTTATAGATGGTAGTGCAGAAGCAGACAGAAGACTTCGTACTATGCTTCATTGGGATGTTAACAACGGAATTTCTCGTCGTTCTTGGGCAAGAAATGAAGGTGCAATCTTCGCAATAAAACGTGCAATGGAACAAAATCCTAATTTGACTGTAACATTGCCTAATTTTGCTGATGATTCACTTATCAATGGAATGTTTTAATTCCAACTTTCACGTGAAACAAACTAATTAAAATAGTTTAAAAATATTATGAAACAGTGGTTTGCTCTTTTAGTCCAACCACGCAAAGAGAAGGTAGTTGAGAAGGAACTGTTGAAAAATGGTTTTGAAAACTACCTTCCTTGTAAGAAGGAATTACATCAATGGAGTGATAGAAGGAAACTTGTATCAGTTGTTGTTATTCCTTCTTATATCTTTGTTAGGATAGATCCTAAAGAAATGTACAACGTACTTATTCTTCCGCATACTGTACGTTTTATTTTCTTTGAAAAAAAGCCAGCACCTATTCCAGATGTTCAAATACAATCTTTAAGAATCCTTTTGGAAAGTCAAGAAAAAGTTTTTGTTCAAGACAGAAATTTTGCTGTAGGAGATAAGATTCGTTTTGTTCATGGTAAGTTTACAGGTGTTGAGGGAATAATTTTAGAAGAAAGTAATAATAAACGCAAATTTATTATTAGACTAGATTCTATTGGTATGGATTTGGTAGCTAATATAAGTGCAGAAGATCTGGTTAATGCCGAGAAACTAGAATAATATTTCTAAATTTTACAATAATGAAACAATTTTTTAAATTCACTTTTGCATCTTGTCTAGGAAGTTTTCTGGCAATGGGATTGGTAGTATTGCTATTTTTCTGGATAATAGGTGCAATAGTTTCTTCAGTATCTAAAGATACCGTATCAGTAAAAGATAACTCTGTATTGGTAGTGGATCTTAGTAAACCTATTTATGACAGGGAAGTGACAGATATTTCTTCTATGATGTCAACAGAAGGTCTTTCTACCAACAATATTGGTCTTACAGAATTCATTTCTGTAATCAATAAGGCAAAATCAGATGACAATATTAAAGCAATAATGCTAAATGTATCTGTTTTGCAGGCTAATGGAATCGCTACTGCACAAGAAATAAGAGAATGTCTGGAGTCATTTAAGAAATCTGGTAAGAAAATATACGCATATAGTGATATGTGTGACCAGAAATCTTATTATATCGCAACTGTAGCAGACAAGATAATGCTTAATCCTGCTGGAATGCTTATGCTTTCAGGTATGAGTGCAGAGGTTATGTATTTGAAGGATTTCTTGAATAAGTTTGAAATAGATGTTGATCTTGTCCGTCCATTAAGTAATGCCTATAAGAGTGCAGGAGAAACTTATATTTTAAACAAAATGTCTGATTCCAACAGGGTGCAAACTCTGACTTATTTGCGTTCTATTTGGGATATAATGGCTTCACAGATGTCTTCTGCAAGAGGAATGTCTGAAGAGAGATTTAATGCGATTACAGGCTCTTTAGAGGGCTTTCTTCCAGAAGATGCTTTGAAGAACAAGATAGTGGATTATGTTGGATTCAAATCTGATTATAAAGACACAATAACTAAGTATGTTATTGCAGACCAAAAACTTAGCAAGAAATCAAAACTTAATTTCATAAAGTATTCTGACTATCGTAAATCAGTAACAAATACCTACAGATCTCAAAAAGAGAATATTGCAATAGTTTATGCTTATGGTAATGTTTCTCAAGGAAAAGGTTCTGATTTGTCAATAGGAAGTGAGACAATCTGTAAAGCAATAGAGAAAGCTGCTGGTGATAAGAGTGTGAAAGCTATTGTTTTGCGTGTTAATTCTCCTGGTGGAGATGCAATAGCTTCAGAATTGATTACCAACGAAGTAATAAAAGCTAAGAAGAAAAAGCCAGTTATAGTTTCTATGGGAGATTATGCTGCCTCAGCAGGTTATGAAATGTCTTCAAATGCTTCTTATATTGTTGCAAACCAAACAACTATTACAGGTTCTATTGGAGTTTTCGGTGTAATGCCTAACTTCTCAAGAGCCTTGAAAAGTAATCTTGGAATTTCTTTTGATACGGTTAAGACACACGCTAATTCCAACCCTATTTCTGTAACAACACCAATGACACCTGATGCAAAGAGATTGATGCAAAAAAATGTTGAGAACTTCTATGTAAACTTTGTATCTAAAGTTGCTCAGGGTAGAGGAAAGACTCCAGAGTACATAAACTCTATTGCAAAAGGTCGTGTGTGGACAGGATTGACTGCAAAGAATATAGGTCTTGTGGATGAATTTGGAGGATTGACTAGAGCCATAGAAGTCGCAGCTCAGAAAGCTGGTTTGAAGAAATATGGAATAGTTGCTTATCCTCGTCCAATGGGATTGTTCTCTCAAATCCTTGACTCTGAAAGCAAGGAAGTTAGAATGAAATCTCTTACAGATGAGTTAGGAAAGCCATACTCTTTCTTCTTGCAACTTAAGGATATAAGTGAAATGCAAGGAGTTCAGATGAGATTGCCTTACATTCTTAACTTGTAGTAAATATTTGAAAACTAAATATATATGGTAGCAACAAAGAGTTGCTACCATATTTTTTGTTTTGATAAAACAGAATGATGTTTCAATACCCAAGGATTTTGTTTTATGTTCTTATGAATCAGATTTTAATAGTATAAAACCTAATTTTATTGTCTTAAATTCTAACAGATATTGGTTTCTTTTTGCTCATATAGAAAAAAATTCTTATCTTTGCACCCTAAATATTTTATAAAAGTATAGTTATGATCGGAGTTAATAAAGTAATTTTGATAGGAAATTTGGGAAAAGACCCTGAGATAGTGATGTTTGACAATGTAAAGAAAGCATCATTTCCTCTTGCAACAACAGAACAATACAAGAATCACGATGGAATTAAGGTTGATGAGACTGAATGGCACAACATAGTATGTTGGAGAGGTTTAGCAGATGTTGCAGACAAGTTTTTGAGAAAAAGCATGCAAGTTTACATTGAAGGTAAACTGAAATCTCGTCAATGGGAAGATAAAGATGGAAACAAAAGACGTACAGTAGAGGTTGTAGCAGAAAACTTTAAGATTTTGACTCGTAATTATTCTGCTCAAAACACAACAAGTAATACTTTCCACGCACAAAGCAATACAACAAGTCTTGATGATTTCACAACTACAGACTTTTCTTTGGATACAGACAGCAGTTTTGCTGATTTATCATCAGATGATTTGAAATTTAAGACAAACAGAGATTTGCCTTTCTAAAATTGAATACTAACTTAAAAACAAACACGAGTATGTTTAAGAAAATATTGGTACTAAGCACAGCATTCATAATGTTGTTTGGTGCAAATTTGAAAGCTCAAGATGGCGAATATGGCCAAAATTATGTAAAATTGCAGTTTGTACAGCCACTTGGCGAGTACAGAGATTATTATAACTCTGGATTTGGTGCAGAATATGGTAGAATGTTCCAATTCAATATGGACATTGCTAATGGTCTTATGATACCAGGATTGGATATTACATTCATCCAGACATCATTCAATACAGGTAAAGATCATATTTACTTTGGAAATGAAAATCTTAAGACAGAAGGTGGTCTTATCTGGGATCTTGGAGTAAAACTTGGACCTATGATGACTTTTGGTCTTACAGAAGGTCTTCTTGCTGATGTTTCAATACAATATGCTCCAACAGTAATATTTGGCTTTAGAAAAGGACCAGATGAAAATATGGTTATAAATAACCAATTACCTTATGATACAAAAACAGCTTCATCTGTTTCTTTTGCACACAGAGTAAGCATTAAAGGAGATATCCGTTATGCTCATTTCTTGTTTGGTTTGGAATTCCTTCTAGGAAACACAACATTCAACTATGGACACAACATTATTCCTGCTTACGATGCAGCAAACAATTATAAACCAAGAGATGAAAAAGATATGGGTCTAAGTACTCTAATGCTTAACTTTGGTTTCACATTCTAATTTGTAGAAATAAGAAAGAAAAATTTCAAATAGAAATACAAACTTAATAAAAGTCCCAGAGGTTGAAAAGAACTTCTGGGACTTTCTTTTTCTCCAAATGTTTGCAGCAAAAAACACTTTTTTTCAAAAGAAAAACATCAAATAAAAATTTTCTAAAACGAAGAGTTACGCCAGCGAAACGAAGAGTTAGAAAAATAAAACGCCGTTTTATTTTGGTCTCTCTATAATCTTTTGCAATAATCTTCGTTTATAGATAAAATATAGAAAAATAGATGGAAAAGATACAAATGGTGGACTTGCAGAAGCAATATCTTAAGATAAAAGAAGATATTGACAATGCAATAGGAGAAGTTTTACAGAGTGCAAAGTTTATAAGAGGAGAATTTGTTCAAAAGTTTGAACAGCAATTAGCTGAATACTTGGGTGTTAAGCATGTAATTGCTTGTGCAAATGGTACAGATGCTTTGCAGATATCTCTTATGGCATTGGATTTAAAGCCTCACGATGAGATCATTTGTCCATCTTTTTCTTTCATCTCTGGAGCGGAAATGGCTGGTCTTCTTAATCTTAGACCAGTATTTGTAGATGTTGACTACAATAACTTCAACGCTACAGTAGAGAATATAATGCAAGCTATCTCTGTGAAGACCAAGGTTATAATGCCTGTACACTTGTTTGGACAAGGTGTGAATATGGAGGAGATAATGAAGCTTGCGGAGCAATATCATTTGACAGTAATAGAGGACAACGCCCAATCATTAGGTGCAAACTACTATTTTTCAGATGGTAAGAAGAAGAAATTAGGCACTATTGGAGACATAGGCTGCACATCTTTCTTCCCAACTAAGAATCTTGGCTGCTACGGAGATGGTGGTGCGATATTTACTGATAATGACAAGCTTGCAGATAAAATTCGCTTGATTTCCAATCATGGAATGAAAGAAAAGTATAAGAATGAAGTAATAGGAATCAACTCAAGGTTGGACGGCATTCAAGCAGTTGTTCTAAGCGAAAAGTTGAAACATATAGATGACTACATAAAGGCAAGGCAAGACGCTGCAGAGTTTTATTGTGCTGGTCTGCAATCTCTTAGCAAGCATATTCTTCTTCCAGAAAAGGTAGAATATTCAGACCATACTTTCCACCAGTTTACAATAAAGGTGTTGGATGGAAAAAGAGATGAATTGAGAGCATACCTTGCTGAAAAACAAATTCCTACTGCTGTTTACTATCCTTATCCTCTGCATTCCCAAGAGGCTTTTGTTAAGATAGAACGTCAGGCAAATGCTATGGATGTTACAGAAAAACTTTGTACAGAGGTCCTTTCATTGCCAATGCATACAGAACTTTCAATAGAGCAACAAATCTACATAGTAGAAACTATAAAAGAGTTTTTCAAATAGAAAAAAGAACAAAATCAACTATCCGAATTCCGAATAAATAATTTTGTTCTTTTTCCCTCTTACTTACAAACGAAACCATTGTTTCTGAGAAGACTAATGTTTCGTTCTATAGTTCTTGAACTCGACGCGATTTTCCGGCGTATTCATCTGTGCTAATCTTTTTTAGAACATCATATGAATCAAGAATATACACAAATGATTGTGGGGCATTTTTTATTCCGACACAAGATAAGGATTTAGGCTCTTTTAATTTAATAAAACTCTTGATTTTAATAGCATTTGCTTTCTCTTTTCCTCTAAAATAGGACATAAAAAACTCTTTCGTCACCCCCGAATGCTTGCATGTTTGCTTCCAAATAGATTCAGGTGTGTCTGTAAGTACTTTCTCCACTTCAATGATAGCAACAATCTTTTTTATAGGACTAGTTGCATATACCACAATCTTTTGAATGTCAGATGGAATAATTTTCCGAAACTCATATAATTTTTCGCCTGAGAATATTTTTTCTATATGGCAAGGATGAATGGATAATATGATGGTTTTACTTTTCATTGAGTGCACTATATTGTTCGTTGCTTATTTTTCTAATACTTTGTATGTTCCCCTTAATCCCAACAGACTGGATTTTCTTCCATGAAATTTCATAGTCAAGTGGAATAAATCGGAATAATATGATTAAGGTTTCCTGACTTAGAATTTTTCTTAAATCAGAATGGGTGTAAACCGTTCTCTTGGCAATCTTCGGAAACACTTCTTCGACATTGTCGGAAGTAAAAGCATCTTCCACAATGCCCATACACTGAATGGACCTTCTATCTGAGCTTCTATAAAATAGCACGACATCTCCTTTTTTTAGTGATTTTGTATTGGAATGGCACAAATATGCTTTTTTAATAGTATTCCCTTGACTTGAATAAAGGCTTTGGTCGCTTTCAAACAATGAGCCTTTCATGCTGCTGAAATCAGGGAACAAATCTTCGTGATATTTGGGCTGAATAGGAATGATGTATTTCTGAACATTATCATTATCTTGAAAGAAAGGATAGTACCTTATTAAGGATTCCAAACTACCAAGATCTGTTTGATTCAATTTCATAGGTTTAATGTACACATCATCTTTCTTGTATTTCCCGAGAAAATAAAAACCATATTCTTCACATAAACCAACCAGTGTTTTCTGCTCTTCTCCATAGGTATGCAAATACACCCAATCAATGTCATTTTTGACACAATAATCAAATGCAATAAATAGAAGACGTTCTCCTAGTTTCTTGCCACGAGCAGCCGCATCCACTTTGAAAGTGCACAATTTTAGGATTTTCCCCTCTATCTTTTCCCCATCATCTGTAATTTGTACATCTTGTTCATGTTTGTAAATACTAATGGCTACAACATTTTTATTATCATCTTCGATACACCAACATTTACGCTGTTTCTCAGCACTTTGCTGGTACCAGTTATCAAATCCATCATAGGATTGACGTAAAGAATCAAAGAAACTTTGATTCTTATCTATTTCGTATAGATAACGTTCTTGAACACCCGTGTAAGTGTGCTCTATCAGTTTGTTGGAATAACGTTTTAAGAAAAGCAACATCTGCTCCAACCGATACACTTTATCTTGAATACCGATATGCGATGCTTTCTTATGAATGCCTTCATCATTTGTGACAAGTACATTGACAGCACCCCGATACAATGCGAATAAGATATTGTTGTCAACCTTATCATTATCGTTGGATTCCTTTAATTCCAATCGTTCTCGTTCTTCGTCAGACAAAACTGGAGGATTCTTTATTTTTGAATACTGTTTGAGACGCGACAACACAATATCCCTTCTTACCTTGTCTTTATCCCGATTAATGTCATCAATCTGCAAAGGATGAACACATAGACAATGTTGCTGTTCTGTGGCCAATTTTCGCAGCTCAGCAAAAGAAGCATCTAGGACCCTGCCAGTGTCCTCTAATGGAATGATAATATTGGTGTCTAAAAGGATGTTCATGATAGATTAGAATCCCAGTTCGCTATTCCAAATTTTCTTAGTGATATTTTGTATAAAATTATCTTTTTGCGAAACAAAGTTTAATGCAGATGAAATTCCATTAATATCCATTCCCAATAGATAATCCTTATTCTGTAAGAACGTTAATTTATCCGCAACAGTACCTTCAAATGGATATTGTTCAACATCATATCTTCTAATAATGAAGAAATTAGAAACCGAGTTAAAATATGCATAAAGTGTAGGTTCATCAAATTCGTTGCCAAAATCTTCCAAACTGAAAATTCGCGTTAAAACATACGAATTTTGCTTTTTACTTCTTAATAAAGATTTGAAATCATCCACTGTATTCAAATAATCCAAAACTCTAGCATAAAAATAATGATAATATCCAGAATTGTTCATTGGTAAGATGGAATAGTGAACGTCAATGCCAGATAGCTGTTTTTGAAGCTCTTCGGAAAGAATCTCTTGTAATCTAGACGTATCAACATTCCTAATTTGTTTTACGATCTCATAAATGGAATTTCTTATTGAACTTTGAGATATAGTTTTGCTTCTTAACGTTCTGATGTTAACATATCTATCAATAAATCTTGCAACAATTTGAATTTTACTTGTAATTGCTGCATCATCGTCAATTTTAGAAATTGGCGCTAGATAAAGAGGATATGATAAGGAATCTGCTATTGTGTAATATTCATTAATGTATATGTCCCTAAATTCTTCTATTTCTTGTTTTTTACAATTATTTAATCGCAAATACAATGAAGAATAGAAGTCAAAATCAGAGCGAATAAAGTAGTAATAATCGTCAGTATCTTTAAGATTCATTCGCTTTGTATTGTTTTTCACCCACGTGTGAAATTGTGTACCAATACTCTCAAAGTCCTCATTTTCGGAGCCAACTTTTTTCATACGTTGCGATTCGGCATATTTGGCTCTTAGCCAAGACCTGAGAAAATCCAAATCAGCTGAATCTACCGCTGTTTTTGATTTTATTTCTTGAATACGACCTGTCCAGAATGCATTAACTTCCTCGGCTTTATCCTCATTTTCCGAATGATTTTCAACAATTTTAGAAAGCAAATAGCCTTTTAAAATTTCAGTAGGATTCAATGTTAGTCCCCTATCATTCATTGTTTCAAAAATTGAGTATGCATTTTCGATACTATATGCCTTGACTTCAACTAAAACCACATTATGTAGAAGCCATTCAACAAAAATTGGAAGAACCTCTGCCTTTTTTATTTCGAATGGTAAAAGAATACTTATATCTTCATAGCGAGAAACAAGGGTTTGGTTAGATTCTAGTGATTCAGTTATACTTTCATCAATAAACACATTGTTCGGTTCAACCAAGAGTTGTTCCATCGTAGAATTTCGACTATCATTATTTAAAACAAGAGTTTTCTTTCCTCCTTTTTTTACATATAGATATGAATTTATGTCAAATGATAGATTGTCGTCAATATTTAACTCCTTCTGCAAATGATTGAGGTAAATTAGAAGCAAAGTGAACGATGTCAATCTTTGCTGACCATCCACGATAGATAAATCTCCTTTTTCATCTTGACAGACTACAATAGGTCCCATATAGTAGCAATCATACGAATTGCTATTCTCAATAGAATCACCATCCTTATACGATTTAAGAAAGCCTAAACTTAAATCACTAATTAGTGCTTCAATTTGAGTCCTTTGCCAACGATATTCTCTTTGGAACACATCAATTTTATATCTTTGTCCAGATAATACTTCTGCGAGTTTCTTGTCCTTTGCGTCTATTTTGTTTGCAATGTGTGCCATAACTATCTTAATGCTTTAATTAATGTTCTTTGAATATAAAATGCTTGTTCGTAAATGCCTACGTTTGCTTCCGAAGGTTCGATTTCACCATGAAATAATTTGCACCTTAATTCATATAATATTTGTATGATAGCTCTGCTTATTTCATCAATATTGTCTGTAAAATAAAGATTTTTTTCATTGTTGATGCAAATACTATTCGTCGGTTGTAAATATTTTGTTCCCTTTCTAACTGCCTGTATAACTATGGATTCCTTTTTTTCTGGATTAATCTCATTTAAACATTTTTCAATTGTTGATTTATATTGACCGTCTGTATTAATATAATCCAAATTATCATGTAATTCTTTTAAAGAACAACTATGTAACTCTATTAATGAAATCGTTGTCATTTTTTTATTGTCAATAATTTCAATGGTCACTCTAGCTTCTTTCTTTGGCTTTGTTAAATCAGCAGTCCCTTTTATAGAAAATGATTTTTCTTTAATGGTTTCTTGATTCTTTGTGTTTTTATGAAGGCAAATAGAAGAAAAGGAAATCCTATTTTCAAAATCTGGTATAGGATGACTTTCTAATCCATAGTGTAACATTGACAGTAAATGTTTAAATTCAATCGAATCAGCTCCATTACCTTGCAATAGAGCTGAGATTTTATTCTTAAATAAATTGGGCTCATTTTTTATGTATTCGATTATTGACCTATCTGATGTTCGTTTAGCATCTTCATCGCAAAAATTATGCATATACCATGCATTGTATGGAATCCATGCTTTTATAAACATTGTGTAAAAGTCTGGATCAGACATCTTAATCCACTTTTCTATGGCTGTATCAGTTATCATACTATTTTCCTCCTTTTTCAATCTCCCTTTCCACCATCATCTTGGCTTCTTCCAACAAGCGTTTACTTTCTGCTTTCAGGGCGAAGCTCTCCTGAATCTTAGCGGAAATGGTTTCTTGGATTGGCATTGGCAGAATTGGGATAGGCAAATTCAAAATGTCCTCATCTTTTATGACTGGATAAGAACTTCCGACATTCCACTTCAACAACCAATCCTTATAGATTTGTGTGCGGAGAAGAATTTGCAAGACTTCTCTTTTATATGTTGAGTTTTCTTGTAAAACAGTAAATGCTCCGCTACCAATTAATTTTTCATCATCAAAATCAATAATTGCAACAGCACCACGATAAGGTCTCACTTTTGAAATAAGTATATCATTCTTATGGAGAACTCGTTTTGCATTATCAGGTAACTCATTTGTTGAAATCAGATTAAAATTGGCAGAGCCATCACCTATATTAACATCCCCTATTTCTATGTAATTATATGCGGATTCTTTGTAATCGCATACTTCTGTATTATGAGCAAATAAGTTTCCTATTATGTCATAACCATTCTTATATCTTGTAATGGCAGTTTCTATTTTGTCATATTTCGTTTGGTAATATTCTGCGTCTAATCTACCGCTTGCTTCAAAGGAATCTTTGAGATTCTTGATATTAACCTGAGCATTGTTGGGCTGCCAGTCTTTTATGCCCAGTTCGGATAATAGTATCTCTTCTGCTTCCGAATACAGAGATTTGGATTGCTTTTGTTTCTCATACAAAGATTTGAATCTTCTATCTATTTCATTTTGAAATTGTAATGAGAAATTAGGAATAGGTATCCTATATAAGTCAGACTTGCTTATATACGAGATTAATAAGTTAGTTTTATATCGATCCTTAAAAGCAATACCATACTTACATATTAAATAGCACAATAAAACATGTTTGTTTATTCTCTCATTTACCGTTAATTTAAACAGGCTTCCAGAGACCAAGGTTTTTTCGGGAAAATCATCTGGAACAATTGATACTTTTTCCAATTTCCCTTTTACTTCAATTAATAATTCACCTCTTTTTATTCTTCCTTTAGGGTAACGATTCCATTCTGATTCATTAACATAGAACAGATTATCTGTTCTTATAAATGGAGTTTCTAAATCCGTTGCTTGTAAGAAATAAGGTAAATTCATTCTTTGTCCAAGCTCCGAATCAACTATTTCCGTATTTTCATAAACTACTCTATATCCATCTTCAACAAAGTTCGCCAATGGTTCTAAATTAGAGATATTTTTGAAGAAATTAAAAAAATCCTTTTTAAAATATTCACTATCAATCCTATTGGTATCATTATCTTTTAGGACTTCACTCAACAACACCTCGCTGATTTCTAACCCTTCCAACAATTGCTTATATTGGGCCTCGTTGAAAGGGCTACTTAAAAAAAACTTAGCCCTTCCTTTTTTGCAAATTCAGCAAAGGCTTCAGCTACGCCGTCCTGTGTCAAGCCGTCGTGATTAAAAAGATCGTGTTTCACAATCAAGTGATCGTGTGAATCTAAAAGGTATTCGTTATCCCCTTTAGGATTCTTCACAAAAATCTTTTCGCCACTGTTGTCCTTGCTCGGTTCCTGCATAGTAGCAAAGAAAATAGGGTAATCCTCTTTCTTTGGGCAAAGTACATCATCCCACTTTTGTACGAAAAGGACACTTGTTTTTGTTCCAGTATGAGGTTTGAACACATTTCCGTGCAAACCAACTACAGCTAATATACGGCAGCGCTCGGAGATATAGTCACGGATATATTTGTCGCTGCTGTTGTTGAAACGGCCCTGCGGCAACACAATGGCCATACGTCCACCAGGCTTTAGAAAGTCCAAATTACGCTCAATGAATAGTATGTCGCGCCCCACCTTGTTTGCCATTTTTCCAGCTGCGTTTTTGCTCAGTTCGTATTTTGAGAGAATCCTGCTTTCCTTTATATCGCCTGCAAATGGTGGATTTGCCATCAGAATATCGAACTGAAAATCACGATTAGAAGATTTGTTTGTGCGCATTTTCTTCAACTTAGTCCAACCATTGAAATAGGTCTCCTGCCAATTTTCATCCTTCAGATTTTCATCCCAACGCTCGTAATCCAATGTGTTAAGATGCAATACATTAGTCTGTCCGTCACCGGCAATCAAATTCAAAGTTCTTGCCACACGGACAGCCTTTTCATCAAAGTCTATGGCAAAAACTTTACTTTGCACATAGTCTGTACATTCCTCTGGTTTCTGTTCCAAGGTGAAAAGATGGCTTTTCTTTAAACCTTTACTTTCCAAAATCTTTTGCCAGACATAGAAAATTGTATGTACGGGGAATCCACAGCTTCCTGCAGCTGTGTCAATCATCGTTTCGTTGGCAGAAGGATTAAGCATACGCACACACATATCAATCACATAACGAGGTGTGAAATACTGTCCTTTTTCGCCTTTACTATTTTTGTTTATTAGATATTCAAAAGCTTCATCTACCACATCAAGGTTTGAGTTGAACAACTTTACATCCTGCAAAGAACTCACACAAACCGATAAATGCGAAGGAGTCAGCATCAGTTTAGAATCTTCTGGGAATACGCCTGCCCACTTTTCTTTAGCTTCGTTGAACAGATCTTGGAGCTTTTCTTTTAGTTCGGTTTCTGTATCGCCATAATTACGGAATTCAAGTTGGCGGTCTTTCTTACGACCACTTTCCATTTCATCGTATAGCTTTGTGAATATCAACTTAAATACTTCTTCAAATACATCAACACCTGCATTGGCAAGCACTTCGTCTTCCATTTCCAAAATCAGGTCTTTTAACGATTTGCGCTCGTTGACCAGTTTGTCTTTTTCTATCAAGTCGTCAATCGTCCAACGCTCGCTTAAAATGTCGGAAAGCTTTTCATTTGCATTGGGAATATTAGGAATATCTTCAAAGAAATTAGGGTCTTTACGATGATAATATGAAATACTTTCGCCATTCGTCCAAACACCAATTGGTGCTCCCGTTCCGTTGCAGTAGCTTTTCAGCTGTTCTTTCCCATCCTTCAGTTTCGGACTTTTCAGTTCTACAATGATATAGGGAGAATAAGTTTGGTCTTTATCGAAAATGACAATGTCGGCACGCTTCTTTTCTCGTCCAAAACTTACCACGTATTCCAATTCCATACGTGAGGCTGGATAATGAAAATCGTCAATAAGGACCATCAAATAAAGTTGACGGACAATTTCTTCTGGAGTCAACTTGATAGATTTGTTTCTAACAAGACAATTGATATAAGGAGTAAGTTTGCCTTTTACATCCTTTTCTTCAATATTTTCCTCAAGTTTAGAAATTTTTTCATTGCTAAACTGCGATAAATTATAGTCACTGCCTTTAAGTATTTCAGAAATGGTCATATTCAATATATTTTATTCTTTAATTCTTTATTTTACGCTTCATCTTTCTCAATTACTAGTCTGCTACCAACATATTCAATGAGATTCACGTCACGCAAGCCTGGTTATTTTTTTGGTAGCATCTTTTTCTCTTCAGATGCTAATCGGCGTTCTACCTTTTTAAGGTCTTCGCCTGCAGGGAGTTGTTCTGGTACAATACCTCGGCTGAGAAGCATATCACGAACTGCTTTGTTATTATCAACGTGTTCTTGTTCAATAGAGGTCATACCGTGAAGGTCTTTCTGTTGAACGTTTACAGAGGTCATTTCTGCGGCGAAATCTTTTGCTTTAATGTTGATAGTAGGGAGGAAGTCGGCAACAGGTCGGTTATCAGGAGCGCCTAATCTGCGTTTCAACATGGCGGTATTCATGTGGAATAGCGCTTGATCGCCCTTGCTTCGGATGATAGCAAAACCTCTATCATCAATACCACGTTCATAGAGCACACCAGACAACTGCTTCTCTGTCTCTGCCAATTTATGACGTGCCTTCACTCGCTCGTATTCCAATACTCTACGCTCCACCATCTCTGCAATACGTGTCTGTACGGCAAAATAGTTCTGAGCGAAAGAGATTTCCGGTTTGCGAGGATCGCCATTCTGGGCTACTAGGTAACAGGCGTACCGGGTGAGCATGAAATCATCAATTTGCTTACTTGCCCCCTTGGGCATAGGTATCGTTTTACTGACGCCGGTAAAATGATCGGCGTTCTCAATACCAGCATTTTGGCAGGCTTCTTTTGCTTTTGCCAATACATTTTCGAATGTCTGCCACTTGGCATATCCAAGCAATACGCACAACTCGCGAGCACTCCAACATTCTACACCGTCATATTCACAGGCGATGGATTCAAATTTATCAAATAATGTTTTTATTTCTTCTGTTTTCATAAGTTTTAATTATTTTGTAGGTCTTTTATCACTAGTTCGTCAAGTGTTACTCCTAGATGTTTAGCTATTTGTATCAGCATTTCCAAAGATGGCTGTGTGGTGTTTGTACACCATTTTGACACTGTTGCAGGATCTTTGCCGAGTTGTTCTGCTAACCATTTGCTAGTGCGTTTCTTTTCCACAAGCACTACTTTCAATCGATTTATATCTCTCATTTGTTTTGTATTTTTATTTAAACGTTAAAAAATACAATTTTGTTGTTAAATATCTCTTTTTATTTGCGATTTTATCATTATGATTACTTTCTTATATTAAGATGCTGGGTAAATACTGTTAGGTTTATATAAAAATGGGTTTATTATCATTCATTATATGACATACGATATTTGTGATGTAAAATAATTTTCATAATTTTGTAACATAATTTAGCGATGTAAATAAACTCATAAATATATACAAAATGGATACAATACTTAATTTACTTTCTTTAGTTGGTTCTCTAGGTCTCTTCTTGTTTGGAATGAAGACTATGAGTGAGGGTTTGGAAAAGTTTGCTGGTGATGGCTTGAGAAATATTCTTGCAGCAATGACCAACAACAGGTTTAAGGGAGTAATTACAGGTGTTGCAGTTACAGCTCTTATTCAGTCTTCTTCTGCAACGACTGTGATGGTGGTAAGTTTTGTAAATGCAGGGCTTATGACCTTGGCTCAAGCTATTGGTGTTATCATGGGTGCAAACATTGGTACAACAGTAACAGCTTGGGTTATTTCAGCTATAGGATTCAAGGTAAATATGGCTGCTATTACTTTACCTTTGTTGGCAATAGGTATTCCATTGATTTTTAGTGGTAAGTCAAAGAGAAAATCCATAGGTGAGTTCATTTTTGGTTTTGCATTCTTGTTTATGGGATTGAATTATTTGCAGACTTCTGCAACTAATTTGAATATAGGTTCATTGGTTGCAACTATGCTTGCTTCTGTTGCCGATGGAGGTTTCTTCACTGTATTACTGTTTGTAATTGTAGGAGCATTGGTAACTATGTTGGTGCAGGCTTCTGCTGCAACTATGGCAATCACGCTGATGTTGTTTGATATGCAAATTCCTGGCTTTGGTTTGGAGCAGGCTGCTGCCTTGGCGATGGGACAAAACATAGGAACAACAATTACTGCGTTCATCGCTTCTTTGACTGCCAATACTCAAGCACGTAGAGCGGCTTTAGCTCATATGTTCTTTAATGTGTTTGGTGTTGTAGTTGTTTTGATAATATTCTATCCATTCTGCAACGCAGTTTCTTGGTTTGTAGATACAGTAATGCATGCTGGAAACAATGACTTATTCAAGTTATCTGCTTTCCATACAGCATTCAATGTGTTTAACACAATTCTTTTGATAGGATTTGTAAACTGGATTGAGAAATTTGTTTGTAAGGTTCTTCCTCAAAAAGAACAAGAAGAAAAACGTCTTCGTTACATTTCTGGAGGACTTCTTTCTACTGCAGAGTTATCTATAGTTCAAGCAAGAAAAGAAATAGGCCTTATGGCAGAACGTTGTCACAAGATGCTTGAAATGGTTAAGGGCGCTTTGTTTGCAGAAAAGGATGAAGACTTTGAAAAGGAATTCAAGAGAATAGAACACTATGAGCAGATAACAGACAATATGGAAGTAGAGATAGCAGAATATCTTAGAAAGGTTTCAGAAGGAAGATTGTCTGCAGACTCCAAGAATACTATTTCTTATATGTTGAGAGAAGTAGATGAACTGGAAAGTATAGGAGATGCAATGTATCACCTTGGCCGTACATTGTCAAGAAAACGTCGTAATGCCCCAGAATCATTTACAAATGAGCAGGTGAAAAATATAGAGCAAATGCTTCAACTTACAGATGAGGCATTGGAAGAAATGAGGGTAGTGCTGGCAGATAAAGAGCATAGCAAACTTGACGTTAAGAAAACATACGATATAGAACACAAGATAAATGATTTGCGTACTGATTGCAGAAACGATAACCTTGAAGCTGTAAATACAGGAGTCTACAGTTATCGTTTGGGTGCTTTCTACAACGATTTCATTTCAGAGTGTGAAAATGTTGGAGACCACGTGATCAATGTTGTTCAGGCTGAGATGGGAGAGTAGTCCTGCATGCTTGAATATTGCTTAAAAGTTTCTCGTATTTTATTCTGTTTATTGGGCTTTGCTTTTTGAGTTTGTTGAAGTCGCCTTTTTCAAACTTATTCTGTTCAATCTTTTCTAAAGTTGTGCAGACAAGTTCTTTAACTTCGGTATCCTGGTTAGGAATCTTTTTTGCCTTTTTGTTCCAAGGACAGGCTTCCAGACATAAATCACAACCATAGATATAGTTGTTTGTATTGAATGAATTTGGAATAGGTTCTTTGTTTTCAATAGTTTGATAGGAAATACAAAGGTTGCAGTCTATTTCTTTGTTCTCTTTTATTGCGCGATTAGGACAGGAATCAATGCATCTGGTACAAGTTCCACAATGGTTGTTTATTGTTCTTTCTGGATAATCTGTAGAAATATTGCAAAGAATTTCTCCTATAAAGACCTTGCTCCCAAATTCTTTAGTAACCAAAAGAGAGTTCTTCCCTTTCCAACCCAGTCCACATTTTTCAGCCCAGTATCTTTCCAGTATAGGAGCAGAATCTACAAATGCAATTGCTTGTAGACTAGGTATGTTTTCTTCTATTTTAGAAATAATGTTACGGAGTTTCTCTTTTATTGTGTAATGATAATCTTTTCTTTGGGCATAGGAAGCTATTTTGTACTGGGAGTTATTGTCTACTCTTTCATCATTATAGGACATTAAGAAGCAAAACATTGTGCAAGAATCAGGAGACAAGAGCCTTGGATCTTTTCTTAGGTCTAAGTAATTCTCCATATACTGCATTGAAGCGTTGTATCCTTTGGCTAACCATTGTTCGAAGAAATCTCCTTCAACTTTGTCAAGTTCTGTTGCACCAACATCACAGAACCCTTGCTCAAAGGCAAGGTCTCTTATTTTATCAAAGTTGATAAAGTTTTTCTTGCACATAAGTATTTTCTTATTTTATTACAATGGATTGACCTCTGGAATAAAGTCTTCTATGATTCCTTTCTTTTGCAGTTCCTCTATTGTTGGAATAAAGCTTCGCATATCAACTTTATGCTTTGAAGCATTTAGAGTAACGCTCATATCCAGTTCGTCATCTCTTATTATCATACGGATAGGAACGTTCCCTTTACAATTACTTGCAGCTTTTGAAATGGTTTTTACGAATTCCTTATCAATCTTTTCTGAGTTTACAACAATAGTTATTGATTTGCCATATTTTTCAAACAAATCTTGCATCAACTCCATCTTGCTGATGTAATATCTAATTCTTCTTGTTTCTTCTCCAGTTTCTTTGTTTTTCCAGACGTTTTCTTGGATAATTCCTCTTATGGCAACATAAATGCCATTGCTTAGGAAAGATTCAAAGTTTAGAAAGTCTTTTCCATACAAGTTGAACTTATGAGAGCCCTCTGCATCCTCTACGATAAATGAACCATTCTTGTTTCCGTCTTTTGGAGAGATCTTTTCTTCTGCAGAACTCACAATTCCGCAAATAGTAACGTCTGTACGTCCATCTTTGAATAACTTATCTATATTATCCAATTCTTGTGCGCCAGTATTTGTGAAACATTGTGCCTCATATTTGTAAATATCCAATGGGTGACCAGAAAGATAGAAACCTATCATTTCCTTTTCCTGTTTCAACATTTCTAGTTTTGAAATTTCCTCACATTCAGGAAAAGAAATTCCAACATCTTCCTGTTCCATGGTATCACCAAACAAAGATGTTTGTGCAGAATTCTTGTTATCGTTTTGTTTACTGCAATATCTTATAAGTTTTTCTATGAAAGTTGTAGAGTTTGTTGGATCATCGTTGAAAAGATACTGAGCTCTATGAATTCCTTCGAAGCAGTCAAATCCGCCACTTTTAACCAAAGATTCAATACATTTTCTGTTGATAGGAGCAGCATTCTTATCTGTAGAGAAAGATGTTCTGGAAATAAAATCTATTGGACTTTTGTATGGACCATTCTTTTCTCTTTCGTTTACAATTGTTTCTGCAGCAGCAAGACCTACGCCCTTGATAGCAGCAAGACCAAATAGAATCTGACCTTTGCCGTTAACCATAAAGTTGATGTCGGATTCATTGACATTAGGTCCCAATACATCTACGTTATGCTTCTGGCAATCTGCAATATATTTTGCAATATTTTTGATATCTGTCAGGTTGTGAGTAAGGACAGCAGACATGTATTCAGGCAAGTAGTGTGCCTTTAAGTAACCCGTTTGGAAAGCTATGTAAGCGTAACAAGTAGCATGAGATTTGTTGAAAGCATAAGAAGCAAATTTTTCCCAGTCAGACCAAATCTTGTCTGTCTTTTCTTTATCAAAGCCATTAGAAGCGCAACCCTTATCATATTTTTCCTTAAGTTTAGCCATAAGGTCAAGTTTCTTCTTACCCATAGCTTTTCTTAAAGTATCGGCTTCTCCTCTTGTGAAGTTAGCCAGTTTTCTTGAGAGTTGCATTACCTGTTCTTGATAGACGGTAATACCATACGTGTTGCTAAGATACTCTTCCATCTCAGGGAAGGTGTATTCTATGTTTTCTCTTCCGTGTTTTCTGTCGATGAAAGATGGAATGTAACTCATAGGACCTGGACGATAAAGAGCATTCATCGCAATTAGGTCCTCAAATTTATCGGGTTTTAGGTTTTGAAGGTGAGTTTTCATACCCTCACTTTCAAACTGGAAAGTGGCTGTAGTGTCTCCTCTTTGGAATAGTTCCAATGTTTCTTTATCTTCAAGAGAAATGTTGTCCATATCAACATCAATTCCTCTTGATTTCTTTATGTTTGCACATGTATCCTTGATGATGGAAAGGTTGCTTAGTCCAAGAAAGTCCATCTTAATCATTCCGACACTTTCCACCAAACTACCTTCAAATTGAGTAGCCATCATATCGGAATCCTTTGGTCTTGTCAAAGGAACGTAGTTGGAAATATCATCTGGACCAATGATAACTCCACAAGCGTGAACGCCAGTACTTTTAAATGAGCCTTCTAGTTGTTGTGCATATTTTAAAACATCTCTTTCTAGTTCGGTTCCTTCGGTTGCAGCTTTCTTCAGTTCTGGAGATTCATCCAATGCAGCTTTCAGATTCTTGGCTTTATCAGGAACGTAACTAGCAAGTCTGTTACTGTCAGACAAAGGTAAGTCCAAAACTCTTGCAACATCCTTGATTGCACTCTTTGCAGCCATAGAACCGAAAGTAGTAATCTGTGCTACGTGACTCTTACCATATTTCTCTTGCACATAGTGAAGAGCTTTTCCTCTACCTTCATCATCGAAGTCTACGTCAATATCTGGAAGTGAAATTCTATCTGGATTCAAGAATCTTTCAAAAAGAAGATCATACTTCATAGGTTCTATTTGTGTAATACCAAGACAGTATGCCACAACGCTACCAGCAGCAGAGCCTCTACCAGGGCCAATAATAACTCCAAGATGGTCTCTTGAATGATTTATGAAGTCTTGTACAATCAGAAAATATCCTGGGAACCCCATCCATTCTATGGTGTCAAGTTCTAGGTCTATTCTTTCCTGAACTTCTTTGGTAAGATTTTCTCCATATTTTTGCTTTGCTCCTTCGTAGGTAAGGTACTTAAGATAAGCAAAGTCAAACTTTGTTCTAACCTCTTTATCGTAACCGCCTTTGTCCTTCAAAGTTTTGTCCACCAAGGCCTTTTTCTCTTCTTCAGGAGTTTCGGCAGAAATCTTTTCTTTCTCAAGTAAGGATTCTTCAATCTTTCTTTTGATTTCAGATTCTGGAAATTTTTCGTAATAATCTTCCAGTTTGCCAAAACTTTCAGGAATATCAAAAACAGGAAGGATAGGTTTTCTTTCTAATTCATAAACTTCTACCTTTTCTTTTACTTCATTTGTATTTTCTATTGATTCAGGGTAATCATGGAAAAGAGCCATCATATCTTCTGGGGATTTCAACCATTCCTCTCCAGTATATGCAAGCTTTGTTTCTTCCTTGATTTTCTTGCCAGTATTCATACAAATAAGTATTCTATGAGCGTAGAAATCATCTGCACCTATAAAGTGCACATCGTTGGTAGCTAGAAGTTTGATATCAAGTTTTCTTGCTAATTCAACCAGTTTTGGAAGAACTATAAGTTGTTCTTGATTTTTTATGTGGTTTTGTATTTCTATGTAGTAGTCTTCCCCAAAAACCTCTTTGTATTCCATAGCAACTTTTTCAGCTTCCGCATCTTTCCCTTGTAGAAGAAGTTGAGGAATAACACCTGCCAAACACGCAGAAGAACAGATCAAACCTTCGTGGTGCTCAAACAAAAGTTCTTTATCTATACGAGGATTTCTGTAAAAAGCATTCTCGTCAAAAGCAAGAGAATCCAGTTTTATAAGATTCTGGTAGCCTTCAAAATTCTTAGCCAACAAGACAAGGTGATTATTTTTCTGCCTTATACCTCCAGGGGTCATGTCCTTGTTGAAGCGAGAGCCAGGAGCAACATACATTTCACAGCCGATGATAGGCTTAATGCCTTCTTTAACACATTTGTTTCTAAACTCAAGAACTCCATACATATTTCCGTGGTCAGTAATTGCCACAGAATCCATACCCAGTTCTTTTGTTTTTTTGATAAGTCGGCCTAATTCACACGCACCGTCTAGGATAGAGTATTGTGTGTGAACGTGTAAGTGTGTAAAATTGCTCATAATGAATACTTGGTTTTTGTATTGCAAAGGTAAGTAAAAGTTTTCATTTTTTCACCATTTGAAATGAAATTAAAATAACCTCGTTTTTTGAAAATAAAACGAAGTTTTAGCCGAATAAAACGAAGAGATATTTTCATAAAACGAGGAATTATTTTCGTGGAACGAAGTTTTAGATTGGTTTTTGCTTTGAAAATTATCTCATTAGAAAAAAAAGTTGTAATTTTGCACATAGCAAATTATACACTTTGAAAAAATGAGTAAACCAAAAGTACTATTCGTCTCACAAGAGATTACACCTTATTCACCAAATAGCATTATGGCGGACTTTGGTAGATATTTACCTCAATACATAATGGAAAACGGCAAAGAAGTTAGAATATTTATGCCACGTTTTGCCAATGTTAATGAGAGAAAGAATCAGTTGCACGAAGTTATCCGTCTTTCTGGATTAAATATAGTTATAGATGATGCAGATCACCCACTTATTATCAAGGTCGCTTCTATTGCTGCAGTAAGAATGCAGATATACTTCATTGATAATGAGGATTATTTTGTAGGAAAAGGCGATATTAGAGATGAGAATGGAAAATTCAAAGAAGATAATGACGAAAGAACAATGTTCTTTGCAAGAGGTGTCTTGGAGACAATAAAGAACTTGTCTTGGAAACCAGATGTTATCCAATGTTCTGGATGGTTCTCTATGTTGCTTCCTTTCTACATCAAGCGTACTGAATACAAGAACAATCCATTCTTTATGGATAGCAAGGTTGTTGTAACATTGTGTGATGACGAGTTTGGCGAAACTATGGCAGAAACAATGGCTAAGAAGATGAAGGAAGATGGTGGAACACAGAAAGACTGGAAGTTCTACAAAGAACCTACTTATCTTAACATAATGAAGGCTGCTATTTCATATTCAGATGGAGTTATTCTTGCATCTTCAAATGTAAATCCAGAGTTGATAGAATTCGCTAAAGAATGCAAGAAAGATATCGTTCCATTTACACCATACAAAAACGATTATTTCAAGAGTATAAACGATTATTTCAACTCAATTATAGAGGTTGAGGAGGATTAGTAGAAGAAACGTAAAAACAAAATAGTTTCTTCCTAACACTCATTAGCATAAAAGGAAACAATGAAAAGATTAGGATTGTTATTAACAAGTCTTCTTGCAGGAATATTTATGGTTTCCTGTGTGAATGAAGATGAACGTTTGGGTTTGGAATTTGTTGGCGATAAAGGCGCTATAGATATTCTTGCAGAAGAAAACACAAACGTAACTATATCTGCTGAAGTATTTAGTCAGGATTCACTAAGAACTGTTGCTTCCAGAGGAGTTTTGCTTGGCTCATACAGGGACAACAATTTCGGTAGAGTGACTTCTTCTATCTACACACAAGTTTCTCTTTCAACAGAAGAGAAAAACTTTTTAGTAGCAGGGACAGGAGATTCTGTAGTTCTAACATTGGCATATTCTGGAGCATTTGCTAAAGACAAAAATGTGACTTCTATGAATATGCACATTACTGTTAGTGAGGTAATGGAAGAAATCGATTCTTCTAAAACTCATGCAAATGATGACTTGGCAATTTCTCCTTCACCTTTGTTTGATGGAAATGTTAATGTAAACATTTACGATACCAACATAATGTTGGCAAATGATACAATGAAGTACGCTCCTCATATGAGACTGAAACTTAGTAACGATTTCTTGAGTAGAATTATGTCTAGAAGATATGAGAGTGGCGAGGAATTTATGCAGGATTTCAAAGGTATAAAGATTACTGCAAGCAATACTGATGCTTCAGGTATGATGGTTTCAGTAGATTTGTCTGCTTCATTGTCAGGAATGACTGTTTATTACACAACTGCTAGCGGTCATAGAGAAAAGTACAAACTTAATTTCCCTGTCTCTGGAAGAATGTTTATGCATATAGATAAAGATTATTCTGGAAGCAGATTGGCAGGATTGAACAGCAAATCAACAAGAAAAGCCAGCATAGATGCAGGAGAATACATTTCTGTTGCAGCACTTGGAGTGGCAGAAGCAAAATTGGACTTAGCTGGTTTAAAAGAATGGCACCAGTTGGATTCTCTAAAAGGTATTGCAATAAATAGAGCAGAACTTATCCTGCCTGTTGCGGATATTTCAGGAGATCCTTCTACTTATCCAAAATCTCTTGTATGTTACAGGAAAAATCAAGATAATGACAGCTCTTTCTTCTTCATAAAAGATGAGGTAATAGCTTCATACGTTAATGGAACTTCTTACTACGATACTACAATCAACGCATACAGAATACTTCTTACTTCTCATCTTCAAGCTTATTTGAATGGGGCTTATGATGGAACAGATGCAGAGAAGAATAAAAAGACAACAATATACATAATGCCTAATCCAAGAATTAACTCTGCAGCTAGAGTTGTTCTTAATGGTCCAAGTTATTCTGATCCTGCACGTAGACCAAAACTTTACATAACTTATTCTCACACAACAACAGATTAGTGAAACTTAATTTTTGAGACGCAAAATGAAAAAATATTTATTGCTTTCTTTAATGTTGTCTTCTGTTTTTGCTTTGCAAGCACAGGACACAGTTTCTTTTACCGAATATTGGAAAAATGGTAAAGTAGCTACACAAGGTTTTAAAACTGTAAAAGATGGTTTTAAAACAGGAAAGTGGACATACTATTTTGAATCTGGAAAGGTAGAAAGTCAAGGAGAATTCAATGAAAAAGGTTGGAAGGTTGGCCAATGGCAATGGTTTTATAAAAATGGTCAGCTAAAGAAGCAGGAAGTTTATACTGGCAATGGAGAGAATAAAGCTTTCTATGAAAACGGAAGACCATATTATACTTGTTCTGTAGTTGACAGCAAGAAGCAGGGAGATTACAAAGAATACCATAAAAACGGAAAAATAAAGATGCAAGGAACTTACAAGGATGATGAACTTGAAGGTATTGCAACATGGTGGTATAGTAATGGAAATATGGATATGACAGGTACTATTCTTAATGGAAAAAAGAATGGTAAGTGGTCTTATTTCTATATGGACAACGGAAAGAAAGAAAGTGAAGGCTCATATGTTGCCGATAAAGAAACAGGTACCTGGACTTACTGGTATGAGACAGGAGAGAAGTGGAGAGAAGGTCAGTATAACAATGGTCAAAGAGAAGGTCTGTGGAAGACTTACTACGAGAGTGGAGAAGTTCTTCACAAAGGTTCTTATGTAAGTGGCAAGGAAGAAGGTATTTGGGAGAGTTATTTCCAAGGTGGTAAACTTCAGATGCGAGGAGCTTTCTCAAAAGGACAGATGAATGGCAAGTGGGAAATGTTTAACGAAGACGGCTCACACAAAACAACAGTTTCTTACAAAGAAGGTATAAAACACGGAACAGAAATCCTTTACACAGAAAACGGTGAAGAATATCAGAAAGCTGACTATAAAGACGGAGTTCTTAATGGCAGATGGGAAAAACGCTACAATGGTATTCTTGTAGAGCAAGGAAGCTATACAGAAGGAAATAAAGTTGGTATGTGGATTTTCTACGACGAAAGAGGAAATAAAGTCAGAGAACAAGGTTTCAAGAATGGCAAGCCTGATGGTAAATGGGTGGAATACACAAGAGGAAGCAAGAAACTATCAGAAGGTGAGTATAAAGAAGGTCAAAAAACAGGTATCTGGAGAACTTACAACGAAAAAGGAGAAGTTCTTAACGAAATAAAATACTAAAGATGAAAGAATACTTTAAACTTTTAGGATGGCAGAGTTGTTTGCTAGTACTAATAGGAATGTTGATGCTTAGAACACAAATCATCATTCCATTCTATCAGATGTATTTTCCATTTACAATTATTCCATTTGTAGATTTTCTTGCTTTCACATTTGGAATGGTCTTGATTATGGCATCTTTTAATGTGATATGCTCATACTATGACACGCAGATGTCTGATATTATTGCAAAGAAAAAGCCAACTAAGGCAGAAGAGTTGGAACAAAAGAACAAGTATAGAATGTTCTGGGTTTTGGCAATTTTGGCTTTGGCAATGGAAGGCTTTGTTGCAATAAAGGATAATGCTTGGCAAGTTTTAGGAATAGGTATTGTATTTGAATTAGGAGCTTACTTCTATGCTTTGAAATATAAGAGAGAGTATTTGATAGGAAATATTGTTATTTCATTGTTGTTTGCAATAATAGTATTTATGCCTATGCTGTTGGAAGTATTTGCTTTTAAAAACTATCAAAGTGAGTTTCCTCTAAGAATACCTGTTGTGGGAATACAGTCTGTAATGTTGGTATTTGTGTATTTTGCAGCATTCGTATTCTTGATTACTTTTATTAGAGATTTGACACTTGACCTTGCAAACCTTGAAGACAATAAGCAGAAAGACCTTATTACTTTCCCAGTAAAAGAAGGCGTAAAGGCAACAAAGATTTTGCTTAACGCAGTATCTGTATTGTTTATAGCTTTAAATGTTTGGTTTGTTTACCAATTCTATGAAGTTATAGATATGGTTCATATTGTCTTCATTCTTGTATTGAATATTGCTTTTCCTATGGTTTACTATCTGGTAAACCTAAACAGAACAAAACTGCAGATGCAGTATGTTATGCTTTATCAATATTTGGGAATGGTTTACATTTCATTATTGCTAACAATATTGTTTGCGGGTGATATTTTCAAGATAAATGCAATTATCTAATCTTTTCTCATACACTATTGTTCTTAATAGCCAATCTCCTAGAAGAAAACAGCTTTTAGAGAGTCTTGGTTTTAATATTCGTGTAGTTAAGACTCATACAGATGAGGTTTATCCACAGGATATGTATATGGAAGATATTCCTGTCTATCTGGCTAAGCAGAAAGGCAAATCTTTTACAGAAGAATTGAAGGATGATGAGGTGCTTGTATGTAGCGATACCATGGTATTTTTTGATAATGCTCCATTAGGTAAGCCAAAAGATAAGCAACAGGCTATAGAGATGCTTACCAGTCTTTCTGGAAAGGAGCATAGTGTAATCTCTGGATGTTATCTAAGACACAAGGGTAAGGAAATATCTTTTTCTGAAACAACGAAGGTAAGATTTAAAACTCTTTCTATGGAAGAGATAGAGTATTACGTAGATAAATATCAGCCATTTGACAAAGCTGGATCTTATGGAATACAAGAGTGGATAGGAATGATAGGTGTAGAAAGTATTGAAGGAGATTTTTACAATGTAATGGGACTTCCTACACTTGCATTGTTTGAAAATATAAAAGAAATTATCTAAGTATTATTTAAAATCTTGACAAGGCTATGAGAGATAATTTCTTCACAGAGGTAAAGATAGAAGAAAGCAGAGAAAAGATTTCTCACAAGCAAAGCATTATGTTTATAGGCTCTTGTTTTACAGATGAAATAGGAAACAAGTTTCTGCAGCATGGCTATTCCATAAAAAAGAATCCTTTCGGAATTTTGTACAATCCTCTTTCCATTGCTGTATGTCTGGAAAAGATTGCAAAGAAAGAATATCTTACTAAAGAAGATCTAATAAAGGTAGAGGATTACTACTATGCCTACTCTTGCCACGGAGACTATAGGGCTAGAACAGAGGAAGAATGCTTAGCCTTAATAAACAACAGTATAGAAGAAAGTCATTCTTTCCTTTCAAAAGCAGATTATCTTATACTTACTCTTGGCTCTGCCTGGACCTACTGGCATATTCCAAACAATTATCTTATGGGAAATTGTCACAAAGTGGAATCCAAGTTCATAGAAAGGAAGATGCTTTCCCAGCAAGAGATATTCAACGCTCTTGATAAAGTAATAAACCATATAAGAGAAAATCTCAATCCTAATCTAAAAGTTGTTATAACTCTTTCTCCTATACGCCACTGGCGAGAAGGTTGGCATGATAATCTTTTATCAAAATCAACTCTTTATCTTGCCATAGAAGAATTAAGAAAGAACACTTCTTGCTACTATTTCCCTTCGTATGAAATAGTAATGGATGAGCTTAGGGATTACAGATTTTATGCTCAGGATTTGCTTCACGTCTCAGAGACAACGGTGGAGTACATCTGGCAGAAATTCTCTCAGACATATTTTACCAAGGAGACACAAGAACTTAACAAACGTTTCTATAAGCTTTGGACTATGCAGAATCATAGACCATTGAATCCAGATACAGAAGCTTACAAGAAACATTTGAACAAGATAGAAATACTAAAAGAGGAACTACAAAAAGAAACAATACAAAACCTATGAAAAACATATCTCTAGAAATTTGTACAGGAAGTATAGACTCTTGCCTTGAAGCACAGAAAGGTGGAGCTAACAGAGTAGAACTTTGTGACAATCTTTTTGAGGGAGGAACAACACCTTCTTATGCAACAATACTTTATGCCAAAGAACATCTTGCTTTGGATGTAATGGTAATGATAAGACCTAGAGGAGGAGATTTCCTGTACAACGATGTGGAGTTTGAACTTATGAAACAAGACATCTTGTGTTGCAAAAACATAGGCGTTACAGGAGTGGTTTTCGGACTTCTTACTCCAGACGGAAAGGTAGATATAGAAAGAACAAAAACTCTTGTAGAGTTGGCAGGAAATATGAAGACTTGTTTTCATAGAGCAATAGATATGGCAGAGGACTATTTCCAAGCAGCAAAAGAAATTGTAGATTGTGGCTGCTCAAGAATACTTACATCTGGCCAGAGAAACAAAGCTATGGAAGGTGCAGAGAATATTGCCAGACTACAAGAAATGTATGGCGACAAGATAGAGATAATGGCAGGTAGCGGAGTAAACACACAAAACATAGAAGAACTGTTCTCAAAAACTCATCTGCAGAATTATCATTTTTCTGCCAAGAGAGCTATACCTGGCAAGATGATTTTCCACCAGGAAAATGTATCTATGGGTAGCAAGGATTTGAGTGAGTACGATATTATTCAGACAGATAGTCAAGAGGTTTCAAAAATGAGAAGCATCTTGGACAGACTTCAATAAATATGAAAATTCTTATAGATTCTCGAAAAATCTATAAGAATTTTTTTCAATAAAACATCCCGAAAGATAAAGAAACTCTCTCGGGATGTTTTTTGTTTTTATTCGTTTAACTTTTTGTATTTAATATATTTTTCTCTATCTTTGCAAGTGTAAACAATAGTGTTTGTAGAAGATAGCAAATAACTATCTCCTTTAGTAGATA
>JAGHSX010000138.1 GCA_018065645.1 Candidatus Scybalousia scybalohippi | reverse complement strand
GTAAACAATTGTGGCATAGAATAATTTTGTATTCCTGGCATATAACTCCTTGCAATGTATTCTGTTGTTCCCAATGCTTTTGCAATACCAGCAGATGTTTTGTCTGGAGATTGAGAAGCTATAAGTATTTTAGAAAAATATCCAAAAAGTATTGGAAGCAACATTTGCAAAGGATTATCCTTTGGATTCTTTATCATATTAGCAACAATAGTATTTGCTTTGGATACATTTCTTCTGACCAAAGCATTTTCCAATTCAAATACATTATATTGCTTACTTATACCTATAAACTTTGTGACTGCATCTTCTGTGATATGTTCCACACCTTTTAGGTTTATCATCATTTTGCCCACCTCATTTGCTATCTTCTGCAAATCATTTCCAAGATATTCTGCCAAGATAGTTGGCACTTGTGGTTCAAATGTATATTTGTTTTCTTTTAGATATGAAACAATCCAATCAACCAATTTATAATCTGAGATAGGCTTGCTTTCATAAAACATGCCACCATTCTTTACTATCTGGTTTTTACATGCTATGTCAAAAGTCTTAGCTTTGTTACAGATAATCAAAACAGTCTGTTGTGAAGGATTAGCAAAATAACCAAGAAGTTTCTGGAGTTTTTTTCCTCCTTTTGTTTCTGCATCTTTATTTCCCCACTCCCTTTTATCTAAAAGTTGTGCTTCCTTCAAGATTACAAACCTCTTATCTGTCATAAATGGATACTGTCTGCAAATTGACACTATAGCCTCAGCATTTGTATCCTTACCATAGAGAACATCGCAGTTAAAATCTTTTATGGATTCGTCTATATTTTCTTCAAAGCATTGTGTCAGCTTGTCTATATAAAACGATTCTTCTCCAGTAAGAAGATATACTGGAGCATACTGTTTGTGTAATATAGAATCTCTTACTTGATTATAAGTTGCAGAAGATGCCATCTTGTATTAACAAAAAGCCCTGTGCTTTTGACAAATCAATCACACAGGACTTCTTTTTCATTATTGTATAGTTTTCCTTTTATTTAGTCATTTCTCGAGCACCCATTCTATCCATAGCGCAACGGAATCCTACCCATTCTGTTCTTTGATCCTGTGGTAAGTAACGTTTTTCACCAGGTGAAAGATATAGTGCTTTATCTTTCCATGAACCACCCTTAACAACTCTTACTTTATTGTTAACCATAGATGATACACCATAGTCATACATACCTGCAGTTTCTATATCACCTTGATTCATCTTAGCAACTGTTGTTCCTTCTTCGTCTTCATCTGCTGAAGGTGCTTCATACTCATCTTCATCTTCTGATGCTTCAGATTTCCATGCATCTGTAAGTTGAGAAGCTAAGTCACCATCCAAGTAGTTGATATTGTCTCCTTGACGATAGTTTCTACGATTGATGTTGTCTTCAACAGTTACTTCACGGTATGTTATTCTACCCAAAGAGTCCTTTTCTGCAACCATTCCATCTGAGTCAAGAACTTTTGTTACATAAACATTACCACGATAAGGGTTGATATCACCTGCATCTTCTGGAGTACTTGGACGATAAACATCCATTACCCATTCAGCAACATTTCCTGCCATATTGTATAGACCGTAGTCATTAGGGAAATAATAATTTACAGGAGCTGTGTATTCCCAATGGTCATTCAATGCACTTGCTACGCCCATAGCATCACCTCTTGAACGTTTGAAGTTTGCAAGCATTTCACCATAATATTTCTTTTGGTCTGTACGAACAACGTGTCCATTCCAAGGATAAATTCTTCTTTCAAGAATACGACCTTCCTTTGTAGTATTTCCTACTAAGCCCAATGCTGCATATTCCCATTCAGCCTCTGTTGGTAGACGGAATTTTGGAGAAAGGATACCATCAGCCATACCAACTTTTCTTACACCTTCTGAGTTAGGATTAAGGTCTTTCAAATCTTTCTTTACATATCCTTCATATTGTCCAGCAAGATAAGCATCTGTTGTGAATACATTGTCACCTTGTTGGTCTGGATCTATTTCCAAGATACCTGCATCTATAAGAGCTTTTTCGTTTACACGGTCAGTTCTCCAATCACAATAATTGTTTGCTTGTACCCAAGAAACACCTACTACAGGATAGTTAGCCCAACTAGGATAACGGAAATAATATTCAACCATAGGCTCATTGTATGTCAATTTGCTTCTCCATACAAGAGTATCTGGAAGGTTGCTTTCATAGTATTCTGGATAATCAGTATAAACTCTTTGAATCCAATACAAGAATTCTCTATAGTTAAGGTTTGTAACCTCACATTCGTCCATATAGAAAGAAGAAACTGTTACACGTCTAGGTTCGTTATCCCATTCGTATTTAACATTGTCTGTACTTCTACCCATAATGTAAGCACCACCTTCAATGAATACCATTCCTGGAGGTGTTTGCTGTTCTACATTCTTAGCTGATTCAAAACCGCCCCATTTAGAGTCGTCATAATTCCAACCTGTTCTGTCAGACTTATTCTTGTTTGAACAACCAACCAATAAAACCACTACTGCTACACTGAGCATCACTTTGCTAATTGTTGCTGCGATTTTCATATTCTTATATTTTTTATAGTCTAATTCTATTTTACGAAAAAAATACTGTTAAGGTTTCACTTATTCTAAAATTAGAATGAAGGACACTTAATATCTCTAACTTTCTTTCTCTTTTCTGGACAAGGAAGTTTGCAAGAAAGAGAAACTTCATGCGCACCACCTGATGCATTTGAAAGAGAAGAAACTGTTATATCATAACTATATCCAATCTTGTAATCACCCCATTGTACACCAAACAATAGAACCAAGGCATCTGAATTTGCAAATGACATAGACTGACGGAACCATGCACCAAATACGAATGGGCTCCAGTCAAGATACATACCATAATTCAATTCGTTAAATTCTCCTTGGTGCTGATAGATAACATTTGGAGATATTACTGGTTGACCAAAGAATGAGTTTGTACGTCTTTGATCTCTTCTTAGATTCAATCTCATACCTGCATTTGCAGTAAATTTTATAGGAAGACGATTGTATGAAACAAAACCATCATTAGGTCTAGTCAAGTTTACAGCTGAAACACCTGCATACCAAGTATCTCCATAAACCAATGCTGCTGCGCCAAAATCAAAATATGTGTGAGAAGTTTTGTCTGGACGATCCGCCATAGTTGTGTTGTAGATAACACCATAACGAGTGTCAATCATATCGCCAAAAACCAATTCGTCCCAATCCAAACTATTGTTTGTAACATTTACTTGTGCTGCAAGATTTAATGCAACACTTCTAGAAAGTTGAAGATGCAAAGAGTACATCAATGCAGCTGTGTTTATTCTGTAGAAATCTGCTTGCTTATCACTCATAACATAAAGACCAACACCACCAGAAAGAGCATCAAAGTATTGATCATAACTAGCAGTAAATGTTTTGAATGCGCCAAGAGATGGCCATTGATTTCTGTATGATAGAGACAAACGAGGACAAACAGCAGAACCAGCAAAGGCTGCGTTTGTATAAAGAGGAGTTGCATAGAACTGTGAGAAATGAGGGTCCTGTGCTTTCACGCTTGTTACCAAAGATATACAAGCCACTAACAAATAAAGTATTTTCCTTTTCATATAATGCATTATATACTTTTACTTCAATATTTCAATTGGCAATATTACGAAAAAATACTCACATACGAAGCATTTTTCCAGCATTTTTTACACTAAACATATCTAATAC
>JAGHSX010000054.1 GCA_018065645.1 Candidatus Scybalousia scybalohippi | reverse complement strand
CTCTTCGTTTTAGAAAATTTTTATTTGATGTTTTTTTGTAAGCTGTAGATTTCTGTAAAATAAAAAAGCCATACCAAACATTTGGTACGGCTTTCGTTATTTATTCTTTCGATAAAAATTTTCGGCTTATCTCTTAAAAATTATTTTTGGATAAGTTCGTTAAGTTTAGCACTAACTTCTTGGTATTTAGTTTTGCATTCTGCTTTCTGTTCTGCAGAGAATTTTGGATAACTTTGAAGTTGTGAGTAAACAGTCTTAAGAGCTTTCAAAGAATTGAAATCATCTGCTTTTACTTCCAAAACTTTTGTGAAGTTAGGAACTGATTTTTCAAAAGCTTCAAAAGATGCCATTTTGTGAGCATTGTATTCTGCGTCAAATTCTGGATCTGGTGGAAGTTTTTCTGCTGCAGCGTTTTCATCAACAGCTTTATTGAAATATACCATACCAAGACCACGATAAGCATCAACTTGTTTTGCATCGATAGCAAGAGATTTGTTGAACAATTCTTCTGCTTTTTCTGCATTACCCATATCAACGTAGATGTTTGCAACAGAGTTCAATGTCTTAACGTCATTTTCTCCACCAGCCAACAATTCTTGAACCATTTTGTCTGCTTCTGCCTGTTGTCCAGCCCATAGATAAGCTGAAGCAAGAGTTGATTTCATAACAATGTTTGTTGAAGGGTCTTTAGCTGTCATACGAACACCTTTTTTCAAAGCGTTGATAGCTTTTGTAGTATCACCTTTTTCTTTGTTGTCTGCGTAAATCTTTAGGTAAACTTCTGCTTTTGGAGAGTTTTCCTTAGCCAAAGTTCTGTAGATATCAAGCATTTTGTCTTTTTGGCTAAGCATTCTGTAGCAGTCTGCTTCATAGAACATTGCTTCCAATTGAATATCTTTGTACTGAGCCACAGTTGCGTCTTCTGTTACTTGGTGGAACATTTTTGCAGATTCTTCATATTTACCTGCATTGTAAACATCACCAGCATATTTGAAAGCATAACCACAAAGAACCTTCATAGCTTCTACAGAGTTCTTTACAAACTCGTTGCTATTTGCTTCTTTTTCTAGTTTAAGACATTCTCTAAAGTTTTGCATACCAGCTTGACAAATTTGTTCTTTTGTCTCAGTAAGTTTCTTTAGTTCTTTTCTTGTCTTTTTGTCTGTAGATTCATCTTCCAAAGCTTGAACTATTTGAGTGTAGATAAGACCAGCATAGTTCCAAGTCTTTGATTCTCTTGATGTCTTTTCATCTTTACAAGCATCATCGATGTTTTGTTTAGCATTCAAAAGACGACCATTCTTCATGTCTGAGTAAGCACTTTGTACCTTCATAGTCTGAGCTGATACAAGTGTTGCTACACTCAACAATGCTACGAATAAAAAACTTCTTTTCATGTTTAAAATCGTTTTTATTTGTTAGTACTTTGTTTATTTTATTCTTCGTTATTTGTATTTTCTTGTTGTTCTGTAGGGTTTTCAGCAAGTTCTGTGCCATCTTCTTGTTCTGGTTCTTCGTGTTGAACCATAGCAACTGCAGCAATAGAGTCATTCTTTCTTATATCTATAAGTTTTACTCCCTGTGTTGCTCTACCCATAACTCTTAGTGTATTGACAGCCAAACGTATTGTAAGACCAGAACGATTCATAATCATCAAATCATCTTCATCTGTTACGTCTTTTATTGCTATCAATTCGCCAGTCTTGTCTGTAATGTTGATAGTCTTGACACCTTTACCACCACGTTTTGTTTCTCTATAGTCGTTGGCATCACTACGTTTTCCATAACCATTTTGTGAAACAACCATAACGTTTCTTGTGTTCATATCTTCAATACAAATCATACCTATGACTTCATCATTGTCTGTGTCAAGAGTAATGGCTTTCACACCTGAAGCTCCCCTACCCATTGGTCTTACATCCTTTTCGTTGAAGTGGATACAACGTCCAGACTTAATTGCCATGAATACATCGTTTTCTCCATTGGTTAGTTTTGCTTCAAGAAGTTCATCATCTTCCCTGATTGTCAAAGCTATGATACCTTTTGTTCTTGGACGAGAATATGCTTCCAAAGAAGTTTTCTTGATAATACCTTTCTTTGTACACAATATTACATATTTAGAGTTTACATAATCTTCGTCTTTCAAATCCTGTGTATTGATAAAGGCACGTATTACTTCTCCTTCTTCTATGCTCAATAGATTTTGTATAGCTCTACCCTTGCTAGTCTTTGTTCCTTCTGGTATTTCATAAACACGCATCCAGTGTACTCTACCCTTGTTTGTGAATAGAAGCATGTAGTCGTGCATTGAAGCAATATAAACGTGTTCTATGAAATCTTCTTCTCTTGTTGCACTACCTTTAGAACCTTTTCCGCCACGGTTTTGAGTCTTGTACTCAGATAAAGATGTACGTTTGATGTATCCGTGATGAGAGATAGTGATAACAACTTGTTCGTTTGCTATCATATCTTCTATTCTAAAGTTTTTAGAATTGTATTCTATCTCTGTACGTCTTTCATCTCCGTATTTTTCTTTTATCTGGATAAGTTCATCTTTTACAACACCCATAAGAACATTGATATCACCAAGAATTTCTTTACATCTTGCGATAAAAGCTTCCAATTTATCATGTTCTTCTTGCAGTTTCTCTCTTTCCATTCCAGTCAACTGACCAAGACGCATAGCTACGATAGCTGCGGCTTGTAATTCAGAAAACTCAAATTGAGAAACAAGGCCTTCTTTTGCAGACTGTATTGTCTTGCTGTTTCTTATAAGAGCGATGATTTCATCAAGAATGTCCAAAGCTTTAAGTAAACCTTCAACTATGTGCATTCTTTCCTCTGCTTTCTTTAATTCAAAGCGAGTTCTTCTTTCAACAACTTCTTTTCTATGATCAACAAATACAGAGATTATATCTTTTAGGTTCAATAGTTTTGGACGACCATTAACCAAAGCAATGTTGTTGATAGAGAAAGAAGACTGCAGTTCAGAATATTGGTAAAGTTTATTAAGAACAACTCTTGAGATAGCATCTCTCTTAAGTTTGTAAACTATTCTTATACCATCTTTGTTGGATTCATCCTTAATATCTGCAATACCTTCTATTTTCTTTTCACTTACAAGCTCTGCCTGGTGCTTAATCATATCACTCTTGCAAACTTCATAAGGAAGAGAAGTTACTATTATCTGTTCATGGTCTCCGTTTCTTGATGTTTCTATAGTAGCGTGACCTCTTATAACAACATGACCTTTACCTGTATGGAATGCATCTCTTACTCCATCATATCCATAGATAATACCTCCTGTAGGGAAATCTGGAGCTTTTACATATTGCATCAACTCATCTATAGTAATATCGTTATTGTCTATGTATGCAACTATACCATCTATAGATTCACTTAAATTGTGAGGAGCCATATTTGTTGCCATACCTACAGCAATACCATTTGTACCATTGACCAACAAGGCAGGTATTCTTGTAGGAAGAACTACAGGCTCACGCAAAGTATCATCAAAGTTGTTTTGGAAATCTACTGTATCTTTATCTATATCTGCTAAAAGTTCACCTGCTATCTTAGACATTCTAGCTTCAGTGTAACGCATAGCTGCAGGGGGGTCAAGGTCTATACTACCAAAGTTTCCTTGTCCATCTACAAGAGGATATCTTAAAGACCACTTTTGCGCCATTCTAACCATAGCATAATAAACTGAAGAATCTCCGTGTGGGTGGTACTTACCTAGTACTTCACCGACGATTCTGGCAGATTTCTTATGCTTTGTATTATAGTACATTCCCATATCTCCCATGGCATACATAATCCTACGATGCACAGGTTTCATACCATCTCGTGCATCTGGCAAAGCTCTTGCCACGATTACGCTCATCGCATAGTCGATATAGGCTTGCTTCATCTGTGTCTCTATATTGACACTTTGAATTCTTTCATTATTTTCTTCCATATATCGAATGTGTTAATATCAAATTTAATATTGTCCCATCTAAAGCGATGAAACAATATACAAAATTACAAAAAATGACGGATATGCAAAAATTTTTAATACCCAAAAATGCAAGAAAACGCCTAAAAAGTGCCTTAAATTGCATTTTTCATATTTTATGGTAAAATAAAACGAGCTTTTAGAAAATTAAAACGCCGTTTCGCTCAAATAAAACCTCGTTTTAATTTTCTAAAACGGCGTTTTATTTATTCAAGCATAGGATTTATTCTTATGTGACTAAAAAACAAGATATAAACAATGACAACCAGTTTGCAAAATCGAAAAAAGAGAGAAAAATTGTTGTCAATTAAAAAAATAGTTGTACTTTTGCATCCGGGTAAGTCTTATACGACCAGCTCCCTTTGAATCTCCCCAGGGCAGGAATGCAGCAAGGTAAGAAGGTTGTAGCGGTGCGATATGAGTAGCTTACCCTTCTTTTTTTCTATTTGATATTCCTTTCATTCAAAGCTTTATGATATTTTCTGGCATTCTTTTGATGCTCTTTTAAATCTTTTGCAAAATTATGTCTTCCAGAAAAGTCTTCCTTTGCGCAGAAATATAAATATTTATGCTTTTCATATTTAACAGTTTTCTTCAAACTTGAAACACTTGGAATACAGATAGGTGCTGGAGGTAGTCCTACATATTTATATGTATTGAATTTGGAATCATATTTCAAATGTTCACCTGTTATTCTTTTCAATCCGAAATTCTGTAAAGCAAACTTAACAGTTGGATCAGCCTGCAAAGCCATAGACATTTTCAATCTGTTAACATAAACGCCTGCTATTCTATCTTTTTCTTCATCAGCATTAGTTTCTTCATTTACTATTGAAGCCAAAATTATCAGTTCTTCCTTAGTAAAGCCACTCTTTTTTACATCTCTTTCTCTCTTATCCCACCATTTATCTGATGTCTTTTTTAATTTTTCCATCAAATCTCTTGGAGAAATAGTCCAATAAACTTCGTATGTGTCAGGAATAATATCGTAGAACAACTCTGTTGGATATTCATATCCCATAGAATCAAGAAAACTATTAAAATCAGCTTCTTTCATCATAAGATTGGAAGTAAAATTCTTTGTAAGATCTTTTATTGTTCTTGCTCCATTGATAGTAAGTTTTACTGGCTCTTGTTCCCCATTACGAATATGTTTAACTGTTGCAAAAACAGATGCTTTTCTATGAATAAGATATTTTCCAGGTCTTATTTTCTTGTTTAGAGATAGGAGTTTTGAATATGTTTTGAAACTGAAAGAGTTTTTATCCACAACATTCTTTGCTTCCAATGTATCTGCAAGTTGATTGTATGTTGTTTCTGGATAAACATATAAGGTTACATCTTCATTGTTTTTTGTACGAGCATTATACAATATACTAACTACAATAAAAAATAAAATCAAGGCAGCCAACAATGAGCCTATAATTATAGAAAGTTTTTTATGCTCTTTTACAAATATCTTTAGATCAAATGTATTCTTTTCCATAATACTTACAATATTTTTTGAAATACCAATGCGTTCTTAAACTCTTTTCCTTTTCTCAACCAATCTTGCAAAGTTGCAACCTGTGTATAACCACATTCTGCAAAGAGTTTTATACTTGATTCATTATCCTCTCCTACTACTGCATATAACTGATGTAAACACAAGATTTCCAATGCATAATTTTCCAATAAACATAAAGATTGTTTAGCATAACCTTGCTGCCTAAAATCTTTGTCTATGTAGATTCCCACACCAGCTTTTGAATGTCTAGCATCTATGTCATACAAATCAACACAACCTATGCTTTGACTATCTTCGTTCTCTATCATATTGCGAACCTGACAAGAAGAAAAAACATCTTCGTTTTGAGCTGAGAGAACATAATTTTCTATTGCATAACGTGAATAGTAATGATTGTTTACCCCAACATTCCATTGTTCTTGGTCATTTTCCCAAACAAAGACTTTTTCCACGTCTTCCAATTCCAAAGCACGTAATTTTACTTTATTTGTATTCATTAGTATGACAAAAATTTTTGCAAAGATAAGAATTTTTTCAGTGGATAGAATATTTTAAAACTTT
>JAGHSX010000104.1 GCA_018065645.1 Candidatus Scybalousia scybalohippi | reverse complement strand
TCATCTATCAATGAAGATACATCATCTTTGTTTTCATTATTAATGATTCCATAATCATTAAGAGAATCGTAATATTTTCTTACAGTTCTGTAACTACTCTTTTTGTTTGATTGAGTTAAATTTGTTGCAGGTGTTGGCTCTGGAATATTTTGTTCTACAACATCGTTGAAATTTTCAGAATCAATTTTAGCAATAGCATTGCCAATATTATTAGCATAAGCAACCTTTGAATTAATTGTTTTCTGAATAGAAGCTCTATCAGTTTCAGCTTTGTTGAATTTTTCACGAGCAATTCTTTCTTTTTCGACAAGAATGTCGTGAGCGACATCTGTATTTCCACCAAAATCTAACTGTCTTTTAGAAATATCCCAATCAGATTTAAGAGAATCTCTTTCTCTTACTAATCTGTTTCTTTCAATTGCTAAAGAATCAATCTCTTGTTGAACAGTTCTTTGTTGTTCCTCAAGTTTATTTCTCGAATTATTAGCATCTTCCTTGTTATTTGCAGTCAAACCATATTGAGAAAGAATTGTATTAAGATTTGCATCTGCAATTTTCAGAGGATTTTTAATTACAGGAGATTTTTCTGGTTCTTTTTTAGCAGGAGTTTCATCTATAACACGGCGTTCAGGTAATGGATTAAAACCTTTTAAAGTTTCTGTCAATTCATAGAGAGCTTCCGTATTATTTCTCTGAGCTTCTAATAATTTGTCATTAGGAGCTTTGAATTTTTCTAAATCTTTTTCAGTTAAACCTGCTTTTTCAAGCATTTTTTGAGAGATTTCAGAAAGATTAGTTATATCTGTACCGTATGTACCGAAAAATTCTACAGCATCAGTATCTAATGCTCCCAAACCATTATTTTTCTTTTCATAATAAGCCTTCAAAATTGGGTCATTATTTGCAGCGTTTTTCCAAGCGTCAATTAAAACTCTTTGAACAGCATAACCAGAAGAATCAAACTTCGCTCCAAGTGAAGTTCCTGTTTTGAATCCTCCAGATATTTCAGCTCTTCTTGTATTTATATTTTGTTCACTTTGAATAGTTTTTGCTTTTATTGCGTTAATAGCAGTTTTCATTACTCCAAGACGTGCTGTAACATCTCTTAATTGAGTAATATGTTCTCTGTACGATTCCAGAGAATTAAGCATTGTTTCTGTAAATTTTGAAGTTCCATCTGATGCCTTTTCAATATTACCACTAAACGCATTAACCTTATCCATCCACCATTCAAATTCATTTTTTGAACCATAAATGGCAATAGGGGCTGTTTCATCAACTTGTTTCTTTGTGTTTCTGTCTTTAGGATTAATTCCTTCCATCATCATCGAAGAATCTTCTTGACGGAAGAATGCAGCAGAGAAGAATGTATCAAGTTGTTCAAGTTGCTGAGAAAGAGAATCTGTAAGGTTTTTAGTTAAATCTACTGAAGATTTTGTAGAAGTTGCAAGAAGTCTTAATCCATTATTTGCAGTTCTTTGATTAACAGCTTCTGTTGGAGCGAGTCTACCATATTTTTTTTCTTGTTCGAGGTAAGTTTTAGCAATTTCTTTAGGCGAGAACCCTTCTTTAAGAAGTTGTTTTGCAAGAGATTCATTCTGCTTTCTCGTATTCTGCATTTTGAATACTTCAGCAGCAAGTTCTCCTGTTGTTCTTCTTTTGCCATTTTCATCAGTAGCATATCCACCAAGTTTAGCAACGCCTTCTGCAAGATTTCTAAGAACATCAGCAGGAATACCAAGAGTATTAGTTGAAAGTCTTTCCCAGAATGGACGATATTCATAATTACGTTTTGGAGTGTCATTTTCTTGGAGTGCTTCATCTGAAACAGTTACAACAGACCTTTTTTCGATAAGAGAACCTTGCATTATGCGATTTTTAGTTCTTTCTTTTTCAAGATTAGTTCTTTTATCTTTTAAATCTTTTAATTTAACTTCTAATGAACCAATCTCATCAGAAGCCTTACCTTCCCTTACAGCATTATCCAATTCATCTTGAGCCTTACTAATTTCACGCTCAATATCTGCTATTTGATTTGTAATTGGTGTGATAAATTCATCATCAAAGGTTTTCGTGAAACTTGTTATCGCTCGTGATAATTTTCTAAAAAGTTCTTCTCGTTTATTCAAATCTTTTTCAGAAGTTAATTGAGTTCTAGCATTTTCCCAATCTTTTTTCAAATTCACGAACAAAACTTCCTGTTCATTGTTCATTGAACTCATAAACATATTGTAGAAATTTTCAATATTTTTGCTTATATCAACAATATTACTAGATTCAACGTCATTTAAATTGTATCTGAAATCACCTTGATTTGTGCCAATTTTAGTCTGCTCAAAATATCCTTGTTCTAACAAATCTGAAAAATCGTTTAAGTTCATAGATTTTAACCAATTTTCAGAACTATCAGTTAGATTCAAAGATTTTATTTTTTGAGCGGCAAGTTTTGCTTGTTCTAATCTCTTATCTTTTTCTTCTTGTTCTTTTGCTTTGTAAGCATCAGAAGATTTGTATTCTGATTCAATTTCTGAGAAAATAGCACTTATAGAATTACTTTTTCCATTTGATTTTTCTATAAGTTCATTAAAGTTTGTATTTATCTTTGCAGTTTCTGTTTGAAAATAAGCAAGTCCTTCCTCAGTTTGATTTAATTCTTCAATACTTCTTTTTAAAGCATCAACTCTATCATTATAATTTGAACGAGAATCTTCAACTAAGTTTTCACTTATCGTTTCAAAATTTATTTGAGGTAAATTTTGAGTATTTTTTAATCTTTCTTCTGTTAGTCTTTCACCAATGGCTTGTCTACTATCTATATCGGCGTTAGATAATTCCCAAATATTAACAGAAGGAGCACCTAAAGTTTCAGAAGCAAGTTTTTGAGCCTGTGCAGATTTCAAAGAGCCATCTTCATTTAAGAGATTCTGTCGTTTTAATGTGTTATATGCCTCATTAAACGTTAAAGAATAATTAGATGCTGCTTCTTGGAAGTTAATAAGAGATTTTTCAAGTTGTTCATCTAATCGTTCTCTACTTTCTTTATATTTATCGTTACGGAAATCTCTTGTTTCATCTTCAATTTCAATAGATTGATAATATGATAACTCTTCTCTTTTTTTTGCAATATTTCTCTGGAGAACTGCTCTTGATTCTTCGGATAAAGTTGGGTCTCCCAATCGTTCTTCAAGTTCATTTATTGATTCACGAAGCGTAAATGCCCTTTTATCACGATTTTCAGTTTGATTTTCTTTTGTATCTTTTGTAAGTTTATCTCCGATACTTCCTACAACATCATAGAGTTTTTCTTGAATGTTAAAAATCTTACTAAGCCAAGATGTAGATTCTGCAAGACCATTGTTTCCATAACCGTATACACCTTCACCCAATTTTGCAAAATTAATTTCTTTAACATCAGCAAGATTTTGCCTACGAGCATTATAAGTTTTAGCACCTCTGTTTACAGCATTGTAGAATGTACCACCCTCCGATGTCATTCTATCAAAAACTCTTTCGATAACTTCATTTGTTACCAAACCTTTAGATGTCATATCTCTAACTTGAGTTGTTGTAGATACGCCTAATTCTTTTTTTAATTCTCTGTAAATAGGAAGACCAGCATTTGCAAACTGCCTCAAATCCATTGATGTTGCTTTTCCAGCAGCAATTATTTGAGCATAGTTATTCGCAATTCTTGAATATTTTTCGGCATTACCACCAGCAACATCTCCAATCTGTTGTAATGTCTTCATTAAATCAGAATTGTAAACACCAGATTGTTTTAATAAAACAGCAAATTCGGAAACTTGTTTTACTCCAAAAGGAGATTTTACTGCATAATCTTTTATTTCATCAAAAACACTATTTGCTTCTGATTGAGAACCATAAACTACACCAAGATTAGTTTTTACAGTTTGAATATTGCCAAAAGCATCAAGAGCTTCATTTCCTAAATCTTTTATAGCCTTTCCAAGTTTTGCCAAAGCCGAAACTGCTAACCCACCAGCAATTCCACCGACATTAACTCCCATTACATTGAATAATTGAGAATTTTGAGTAAGATTTGCTGTTGCTTTAGATACAGCGCCGTAAATTCCACCTCTTTCAGTATAACTTTGAGAATAACGTCTTAATCCTACTGTTATAGAATCTTTTAAGGAATCTGAAAGAACAGTTCTTCTCTTAGGTGCATTTTTTTCAGCACGACTTAAACGAGAAATAGCGTTAGTTGTAGTTTCAATCTCTTTTTGAATTTCCTTTACTGGAGCGTGAGCAGAACGAATTGTATTTGTTAAAGATTTAGTAATTACATCTAAGTCTTTTAATCCAGATGCTTCAAGGATTCTCTCATTTAAATCTCTTTTTCTTGCTTGAGATAAAGCATTAACAGCCTTAGCAAGATAAGTTCCATCATCAGAGGCTTTTAATTTTGATAATGCTTCGATAACTTTTGCAACACCACGTTGCATTTTGTCAAAAATCTCTGGGTCTCCGTTAAAACTTTGAATTTGTTTTGTGATAGCCCCTTGGTCACCAAGCATTAACGATTCAAACATCTTAGCAGTTTGAGGATTAGTTCCTAAACTATTTAATGTTTTTAATGCTCCTGCCATTTCTGTTTGCAGTTTTGCAAATTCCCTTAAAGCCCCTTCATTATTTCCTATATTAGCAAGAGTTCGATTTCTTTCTTCTTCATCTAAAGAAAGATATTCTGTTACGTTTTTTCTAATATCTTCAAAAGATTTTCCTGCCAAAGATTTCGTTAATGCAGATAAATCTGTTTTTTGAAGAATATCTTTTTCTTCTTCTACAGCCTTTGCTAAAAGTTCATTCTGTTTAGCAAGAATCTTATTGAGTTGGTCTATATTTTGTTCAAAACCAGCAACTTCTGACACTAAAGAATCATTGTTTGTTGGTATAATGTTTTGTTTTTGAGGAACGTTTGTTCCATTATTACCATAATACAATTGTTCTGGTGAAAGGAAATTCAATCCCCAATTTTTTTTATAAGAATTTCCAACAGCTTCCAGAGGTGTAAAATCACCCATTGCATACAATTTTCTTGCAGTCGCTCTGTCTTGCTCTGTATCTTTGAAAATTGGTTCTTTGAGATTAGGTTGATTATTCTTTTTATCTGCATTAACTAAATCTCTAATTAATGCATCTTTTATTGATTCAGTTAAATTTGCTACATCATCTTCATTAGCTTTTCTTCTATAGAACTCTTGTTTTTCACTATCAAATTCGGTAAAAACTTTTTTCTTTAATTGAGATTCAGCAATTTCTCTAGCTCGTTTGTCAATATCAAGTCCTTCTTTATTATTAAGCTCTATATTACTAAGAGCCATCATAAATTTACGAAGGTTACTATTATTATAATAGCGTTGAGTTATTTCATTTTTTTTTGAAGCAACAAATTCATCAAAGTTTCCTGTAAAACTTTTGTTATTTATAGCTTCTTCGTAAGTTGAATTTACAAATTTTTTTATATCATTAGTAGCAGCTGCTCTTGATTTGTAAAGTTTATAATTTAACTCATCAAGAGTTCCACTTGATATAGTATTTAATTGATAATGACCTGTTCCTTTTCCATTCTCGTCAAGAACTTCTGTATACCCTTTTTTATATTTTAGATTAGCAATTCTTTCTTCTAGTGATGAGAATATTTCATTTTCAATCTTTGAATCATAACCATTTTTTCGCCATTGTCCAGTTTCTTCACGGCTTCCACCCATACTGTCAACGAAACTTTTTAAACCATATTTGATAATATCTGTAAAATTTTCTGCATTTTGTTTTAACCCATTATCAAATTTATAAGATGTAAGAGAACGACCTTCATATAAAGGATTCTTAACAATACTTTTTCCTATGAAATATTCAACAATATCAGAACGTTCTTTTTGCTGTTTTTGTTGTATAAGTTGCTTTTCTAACTCTTTTCTCTTTAACGAAATTTCTTCATCTCTTTGAGAATATTCTTTAACTAAAAACTCTTTTTGATAATTTCTTTGTTGAATGAAATCATTTTTTTGAGGTTGATTATTTTGAGATATTTGTCTATACAGAAGTTCTTTTAATTTTTGTTGATATAATAAATTCTCTCTCTCACTCTGTTTAGGAATAAGATTTTGAGGTGTATAATCTTTCTTAAATTCTTTGAATATAGAATCTAATTGATTTTTTTTCTGTATTGGTCTAAGTCTTTCATTTTTTAATACTGATTCAACTTGTTCAACAATGTTTTTTATTAAATTTTCAGCACTAATATCAATAAGATTTTTTTCTTCATCAGAAAGATTATTCTTTATTGTTGTCTTTTTAAGTTGTTCGATGTCTTTTTTTACAATTTCGTTTATTTTATCTAAAATACTTTCAGAATAAATTGAGATTACTTTGTTATTTTTTCTCTTAGCAGAAAGGTTTAAGTTGTTATTGAAATTTTCTTGTTCTCTTTCAAAAACACCAGAACGAACAATGTCATACATTTCGGACATTTTTGCAACAGGATGTTGTCCAGCATTTTGCATTATGGAACTAAATGATTTTGACAATGTACCTAATGTGTTATTTACATAATTAGAGATTAAAACTTCTATAGCACTTGAAGTCTTAGTAGATTCTCCAACCTTTCTGGCTCTCTCAATATCCTTAGCTACTCTCTTTTCAAAATCATCAAGAAGTTTGTTACCATAATCTTCAACAGTAGATTCACTACTATAAAAAGATTTATTTTCAATATCGTTGAGAGGGGCAGAGAAATTTCTACTTATGTTAACAAAATTTTTTTTAGGGACTTGATTTACGGTCTCGAAAAATCTTTCTATATCTATAGAATTTCTTACTTGAGATTGAAGATTAGATAATTCACTATAAATAGATTTATCATTAACAAGGTTATTTATTGAAGTAAATTTTGCATATAATTCATCTAATCTTTTTACAGAATCTGTAGTTCCTGTATTTGTGAGGGATTTGTTAAACTTTGTTAAATCTTCTGTTATTTTTTGAATATTTCCAGAATTCTTACAAGCTGTTGCAATTTTATTTATACTTTCAGCAAAAATATTTGCTGGGTCTGTTGATTCTGCTTCTAATCCTAAAATTTGAGAAAGTAATGCTGCTAATACTGCAACAGAATCCATTCCGTCTACTGATGATTCAATCTCTGCTGTTTCATTGAGTTCGTCTGCCATAAAGAAAAACCTCTTTTCACGAAATTTCAGAGGTCGATTTTAAGATTATCTTTTTTCGTCATTAAGATTCTGTTTCGTTTTGGAGTTCATTTATAGCAACTACAGCCCAATATTTCATCTTCATAATTAATCTTTTTTCATAAATATTCATCTTTACACCAAAACATTCACAATATTCAGTAATATCTTTTGGTCTAAAAATTTTATTCCCTACAAAGTCAGATTCGCACGAATACCATATTTCAAGAAAATGACCAAAAACCCATTTTGCTCCATTTGGCATAGGTATCTCTTTCATTTTCGCCCAACGTATATCGGTTGCACACGCTTCCTCAAATGCTTCTTCGTGAAATTTTTTAAGGAAATCATTTTTCTTATCAATATTTCTGACAGTTTTTGTTTTTGTTTCTTTTTTCTTTGTTTTTGGATTATATATTGAAATCTTTTCTGTATAAGGTTGATGCATATAAAAATAACTCTTTACAGCATTTTCTATAGATTCTTCATTATCCTGAAAGTTTTTATTGTACGTTCTGAAATAAATATCAATATCAGAAAGAATTGCTGGAGCTTTATAGAGAATCTCCGCTAAATCTTTTACAGATAATGATCTTCCCCCAAGTGTCGGAGTTTTTCCATATTTTCCTCTAATATCAGTAATACAAATAGAATATTTTTCTGCTAATGCTCGAAGTCTCAATTCATTTTTTAATTCTGTATTTGTTATTTTTTCTGAAATATCAACAAGTCTTCTATATTGTTCATCTGCTGTTATTGCAAGGTTAGAATTAGGACCGTGAATAAAAAACTCGATTCCTATTTTATGTCCTTGTACAGATGGTTCATACCATACACCACCATCATCTTTGAATGATGCAAAATATTGTTCTATATCTATAGTCATTTAATTCATTTTCCCAAAAAAAAGCAACGAACTTCCACATTCGTTGCAAAACTCTCTCTCTTGCCCTAAAAACTACTCTGATTCAAGAAAATTTTCTTGTCGAGAAACAAAACCAATCAAATCTGTTGCAATAACTGGTGATTTGAAAAGAATTGTATAAATATCGTTTTTTGTAACATCTTTTCCTTTCAATGTAAGTTTCTTTCCGTTTTTCCCTCTGACATCGGAAACCAGCATTGCAAGTCTTTTGATGTATAATTCGTCAAGTTTTTTATTGTCCGAAGCATTTTCATCAAGTTTTGCTTTTTCATTTCTGAAATATTCATCTGCTTCAGCTGCTTTACTTGAGTTAGGACCGTGACACTTAAATTCAATACCTGTGTACTTTACTTCGCGCCAGATTCCATTTTCTTCGTTATCTCGTGAGAAAAACGATTCAATATCAATTACATCATTGATTTCATCTTCAACTTCTTTTTCTTCAGCCATTCTTTATCCTTCTCTCTCTCTTTTTATTTTTTTTTAGAGATGTGGTATTTTTTTTTAACCACATCTCTTTTTTTTCCTGAAAAACTATTTCTTGATATAGAAAATATCTACGTCAAAATCAGTATCTTCTGTTACAGTTCCAGCCACAACTTTGTGATACTTACCTACTCCACCGACTTCTTCTCTTGTGTAGTAAACGGTATCAACATCGTAAGCAGTTGCTTTTTCCATATCATCATCTGTCAATGAAGCATCTGGATCTTCGTAAGGAACATCTCTTGTGTAATAAGTTGTACCATCTTCAAATTCTGTAATTTCTACAGGAATTGAATCTGCATTTGGTGTGCCTGTGTAATATTCTTTATTTTCATCAAAAGTTTCTTTTGTGGTATCAACCTTTGTGTAAATAAACTTAACTTCTTTTGGAGATTCAGTATTTCTAATGACAATAGAAGTATCAGGATTTGTATCAGCAAGTTTATAGAATACGTTTCTCCAATCTCCACCTTCTGCAAGGAATACTGAACTTTCATTTACAAGTTTTGTAACATCTGACATATCTGTAAAGTCGTCTTTAGAGTTCTTTATAAATACTCTTCCGTTGCCAACATCAGCAAATGATTCAATGAAAGTGTACTCAGGTGTTCTCTGAATTTCGTTATCGCCTTCATCACCATCAATTACGACAGTCTTAGAAACTTCAATACCGTTATATTTAACAGTAAGAGTAATCTTCTGTTCTTTTTCTTTTGGAAGGAATACATTAACTTCATCTGGAGCGTCAAAACCAATAAAGAGTTCTGCTTTTTCTTTATTGTAATAAAGATGAGTTGGAATAACTTCTTCTCCATCGTGAGTGATTTTTACTTCAAAATCATTCTCGTCAATGTTAAAGAATGTTCCATCTTCTTGCTTGTACTTGTTAGGATTTGTTGACAATCTAACGTGAGCAACTACAGTATGAGAACCGTTTTCACCTTCAACTTTCATATCTTTAATACCTTTTGGGTCGAAAGCATAAATATAAGGACGGCGTTTTCTCAAACGAAGAATTCTGAAACCTTGTTCTTCAAAAGAACTGAATGGGAATGAATCTTCAAGATTTTCTGCACCAGAAGAAATATCAGCGTCAGTAAACTTAGTTTTTGGAATCTGAACAAGGTAAAGTGCTTCTGGGTCGTCTTCTTTATCTTGGAATGTAAAGAGCATTTCAACATCTTTATCTTGAGTCATAAGATTGTGCAATTTTTCTGTGTATCGTCCAATCAAATAAGCTCCAAATGTTCCCGAAATATTGAGGCTCAATGGTGACAATGCAATTGAATCTTTTTCAAAAATCGCAAATGTCTTATTAAGACCGTTATCCATCTCGAAACTAAGAGTTGAACCATAACGAACTCTTTCACCATTAACATACAAGAAACCTTCACGAGCAGTATATTGGTCAGTAGAAGTTCCTTTGTCTGGAAGATTGTTAATCCATTCTTGAACTTGCTGTGGAGTTTTACTGATTTTGAAACGAGAAATGTTTTCTGCGTTTTTAGAAAGTTTTCCAACAAGTTCACTTGCTCTTTCTTTTGTATCAATCCAAAGATTATCAGTTGCAACTGCTGTAGCAAATGCTCCTGCATTTTTAATTTCAAATTCTTTGTATTTTCCGTCTTTTGTTTTTGTGAAATAAACCACATTCTCATCAAATGTGTCTTCGGTTGTTACTTTAGTCCAACCAATTTCACCATTTTCTTGAAGTTCTGGATTATTAGCACCCATAAACGAGAATGAACCTGTAACAATCTGTCCTGGAGTAACAGAAAGTGACATTGAGTTTACAGCACAATGCTCAAACTCTTGATACAAGTCATCACCCTCAACACCACCAAAATGTTTCAAAATTGAATAACGAATATCTTTCTTTCCACAAGACAATTCGTGAACTTCAATCTGAGAAGCATCAGTTACAATCAATGGATAATCTGGATGTTGTTCAGGATTGTTTTTGTATGTTTCTGTTTTTTCAGCTTCTTCTCTTATTTTTCTTGCATAATCAGACGAGCCTACAAGACGTTTTTGTGCATTCTTGTTTCTATCTCCGATACCGTGTAATTGGTCTCCTGCTTTTGTAAAGATTTTATCTTCCTTACAATCAAGATTATCAAGGTTTATCTTAGATTTAGAATCTCCTTGCCATTCAGACCAAGTATCACGAAGAGTTGCTTCAAGAATGTCATCATAAGTTTCTGCTGAAAGTTCAAAATCAATAGAACCTTCTGAAGATGAACTACCTTTTCTAGGAGCCGACTTTGTACGACCTTTACGAAGTTCGTTTGATTCAATAGATTCTGTAGAACCCTTCAACGAATCTCCTGTACGTCTGATAAGAACAGGATATTCATAGAGGTCTGCTCCATTAGACATATCTCTTTCTTTGATTTTTCCCAAATCATCGGAATCAGGATTATAGTTGTTACCTTTCTCATCAACATCAGATACAGTAATTTCTCTCTGAATATACAATTCAGAATCTGCACCTGTCTTAATGTTAAACTGTGGTGTTTTACTTGCCATTCTCTCTCTGCTACTTAAAATATGGACAAATATCCATATCAAGAAAATTACTGTTTCATCCTGTATGCTTTTGTAAAAAAAAAAAACGAAGTTTTTCTCCTACTCACAAGTTCTAGTACAGTCCACAGTCGTAACTTCCCGACTAGCCATCGGTACAAAAATTTTATTTTTATGCTATTTCAAAATCCTCACAGTTTTTCAAATTTATACTTGCATTAAAATCTCGGTCGATTTCGTTTCCACATTCGCATTTGTAGACTCGCTCTGAAAGTTTGATGTTTTTTAACTTTCCGCAACAACTACATTTTTTGCTTGATGGATAAAATCTGTTCGCAATTCGTAATTCAATTCCTTGAATCTTGCATTTTGAAGTCAACTTTGTTCTAAACTCAAAAAACTTTTGCTTTGAAATCGCTTTTGAAAGATGTCGATTTTTCATCATACCTTTTACATTCAAATCTTCGATTGTTACAAATTTTGGCTTGGTTTTCGCCACTTTGTTAACAATTTTATTGATGTAATCGGTTCTGATGTTTTCTAATCTTTTGAAAAGTTTTTGTACTTCTAGCAAATTCTTTTGGATATTTTGTCTAGTAGCATTTTCTCCTTTGCGTTCTTTTAATGCCTCGTATTTTCTCGAAAGCGAACGCTGTTTTCTCTTGAGTTTTTTCTCAAGTCTTCTCACAACGTGAGTTTTATTTATGTTCTCAAAAGTTCTGCCATCGCTTAAAACGGCAAAATCTTTCAATCCTAAATCAATTCCAATTCCATTTCCCGTTTGTTTGACTTTTTGGAAATCGGCTTGATCAATCAAAACTGAAACATAAAATCTTCCAGCTTTAACAGAAATTGTTCCGCTTTTGATTACAAAATTCTTTGAATCAGTTGGAATATAGCCTTTTTCCTTCAAGCGAATCCAACCAATCGTTGGAATTTTAATTCTATGTCGTTCGCAACGAATCACAGTTTTTGAATCCGTTTTCACAAAATACATTGAACTATCATTTTTGCCTTTTTTCTTAAATCTTGGAAAACCTGCTTTTTTGTCAAAGAATTTCTTAAATGCTTTATCTGCATTCAAAATTGATTGTTTCACAGATTTTGAACTTACTTCACAAATCCACGATTTATCTGGATTTTGTGGCAAAAAGTCATTGTTCAACCATTTTGAAAAGTCGAATCCTGAAATATATTTTCCACCATTCGCATAGATTTGTTGATTGTGAGAAATAAAAAAATTGTAAACATAACGACAAGTTCCGATTGTTCGCAAGATTTTCTCTTTTTGTTCATCAGTCGGATTTATCTCAGTTTTGTAGGCTTTTAACATTTTTTCACCATTTTAAAAAATTTTAGGGTTAAAATGTTTTTTTTGCCAAATAATTTTTTTACATTTTTTTATTTTTTTTCTGCATTTTTGTCTATAAATGATTAGATTTGTCTATGTTTTTAAGAATGATTGATTACCTCCTAATAAGTTTTCAATCACCTATCCAAATCTGACCACCATTCGACTGTTACAGGAAGAACAAGAAAGTCGCCATCGTCCACAGCGGAAGTTCTGTACGTTTTGACAATTCTCACTCCTTCTAATATCAATCCACTACGAAAATGCTTCGCAATAGCGTCAAATCTCTCATTCATTGCTCTAGTTCCAGAATCTTTTGGAACACAGATGTTCACTTGAAGGATTCCGTACCATCTACTTCGTGCTTCAGTTCCTAACTCAATTTGCTGCGGAGCTGAAGGAATAACAGATACTTCATACCAATATCCATCATCAGGTCTTACAAATGCTTCGTTTTCTAATGCGACTTCTGGATATTCAACAATAGGTTCACCTTCGCTTAGAATTGGATTTCCTTCTTCATCTAAAATAAAATTTCCATCATCGTCTAAGATTGGTTCACCTTCGCTTAAAACAGGATTCCCTTCCTCGTCAAATACTTGATTTTTTTCGAGAATATCCATTTTAAGAAAATGCTTTATTAAAAGTTCTTCTGCATAGGTATCTGTCATAGAGAGAATTAAAAAAGAAAAAAACTTCGTTGTTGATTATTTTTTCTGTCTTCGTCTTCTGTGTTTTTTTAGACCAAATTTCTGTGTAGGATTAGATTTCGCCTGATGCCCTCTAAGTTTTGCTCTTATCGGTACAACAAGGGATTGCATTTCTTTTTCAGACAAAGACTTTGCATTGTTTAGAGTTAAATCAAGACCATTTGGATTATCTGCTTGAGAAATATCATAATTATACAAGCCCATTTTCTTTATGAATTGCGACAATGTTTGAAAATAAGTAAGAGAACGATTTTCCAACAAACCATTCCATATTAACTCTGTAATTCGTAACATTCCTCTAGGGGCTTGATACACAAAACCATTTTTTGTTCCGTGAGTATGTTTTGCACCTTGTTTTGGGACTGATGTAGATGGCTTTACATTACCTTCTGAATCTTTCTCATAGTATCCACCATATTCAAGTAAAGCCCATCTTCCATTTTTGTTGATGTACTCAAATGTAGAATCAGTTTTATTTACATCGCTGTTATTTAATTGCATTGTGTTTTTTGCTAAGATAGTTGCAATTTCCATTATGGAATGAATATCATTAGGCTTTTCAAATAAACTTTTTCTAAAATATGCATTTATTTTGCCAATGTTGTATGATGGATTTACCCATTTAGGTTCATCTGTTTCATAAGCCTTAAAGTTCATTCCTCTGAAAGTCAAAACCCAATCGCCTCTAACTTCTTCATTATCAGGAACGTGTTTAGCGTTGACTTTATATTCTTCGACTTGACCACCTTCCATAACATTTTTCGCAATACTTTCGCTAGATACAACAGTTCTATCTTTTCCACGTCCTGTAGTTAATTTCCCGTATCTTATACGACCGTTTTCGTCACGATTTCTTCTTTTATAGCGTGTTATCTGATATGTGTATTCTTCATCTATTGGAGTATTTGCTACTAAATTCTGAAAGAAAATTGCAGCACCTAAACAACCTTGAGCAAATCTGACAATAAATTGTTTATTTGTAGAAGGTTTTGCATTTACTCTTTCTACAGTTTCAAATGCTGTTGTTTCGTAAGAAATAATTGTTACTGGATTCTTTTTACTTGGTTTTCTTTCAAAATTTAATTTGATGTTATAAGTAAAAGGTTTAGAAAATGGAGTTCCATTCCAGTTATTATAAGGAGATATATTTTCAGGAGGTTTTCCCCCATTATTTCCACCTCCGTCATTATTTGATGGAGGAATAAGAAAATTTGCAACCTTGCTTGAAATTTGAGTTTTAGAAATAGGTAAATTAGACACTTTAAAATCAGGAACAACAAAAACTCTTTTTGCACGTCTTTCAAGTGTTAATTTTCTGTCAGCTTGTTTTATTAATCTAAAAGCCTCAGATTTTGCATCTGCTATATGTTTTTTTAATTCGGGCCATTGTTTTTTTTCTTCATCTCGAATTATTTTATTTCTGATAACTTGAAGTTTTTTCCGAGCTTGTTTATTTCTTAAATCAGTTTTAGGAATGTCTTTTTCCTTTTCATAAATTAACTTTTGTCTTTTTTCTAATTCTCTTTGAGTTGGAACATAATCGGTTTTCGTTATTGTGACAGAATTGTTTTTCCCATCATTTTGTTTTCTTCTATTGGATAGACTAAATTGAATTTCTTTATCTCTGTTTATTATTTCTAATATAACATTTTCATCATATCCTTCTTTTTTCAACTTTTTTAATATTTTATCGTAAATCTTGTTATACGCTTCTTCTTTTTTTATTCTTACATCTTCTTCTTTTTTATCAAGTGTTTCATTCCTTGCTATCGATACACCATCTTGAAAGTTTTTTTCTTCTTCATCTGTAAACTCAATAGCACCTACTCTATTAGCATTACTATCAACTTCATAAAAAGTTATACCAGTAAGATAATAATCTATTTGAGATGGCGAAATATCAGTTTTTTGAGTTTGACATTTTGTTAAAGTTATTGTTTTAATAAAATTAAATGGTAAGTTTTGTTCAATATAAGGTCTTATGT
>JAGHSX010000165.1 GCA_018065645.1 Candidatus Scybalousia scybalohippi | reverse complement strand
TTGATGCCCTACCCACCGGTGGGGGGAGGGCATCAAGGCCTATGGAGGAATAGGGGCGGCATATTCTCCGAAATATTCCGCTGCTGCTTTGTTGTACGCATCTTGTGCTTCTTCTTTTGTCTTAAAGTATCCAAGATGTTTCTTCTTCCCATTCACTTCTATCCTTGCTCTATACTTCTTCGTTCTGTTGTGGTCCTTGGTTTCTATGACTCCTTTTGCTTTTAGTTTATTATTCCTGCTGAGTCCTTTATTCCTATTGTTCTCTGTTATCGAACATCTTCTGAGGTTGCTCTTTCTGTTGTCCGATCTGTTCCTGTTGATGTGATCAACAAATCCTTTTTCGTCCAGGATATATTTGTGCATCCTAATCTTTCTGTCTACTGTTGCAAATACATATCCTTTACTTTTGTCCACGTACCACTTGTACTTCGATAGCTTCTCCAGATCTTCTGTGTCAACGATTATCTTATTGTCTTTTCTGTCAAACAGTATTGTGGTTTCTCCTCGAATCAAATATCTGTTTCTCAAGTTTATTGACATAATCTTTCAACCCTTCTCCGTTCTTTGTGAGTTTATGTGTCCCTCTGTAATGCATCATGTTATGTGCTTCATTGCTAAGAGAGATTAAATTCCATTCGCACCATTTGTACTCTGGATAAAACTCCACAGGATATATATGATGCACAGTATCTGCTGGAACATTCCTGCCAAATCTTTTTAGATACTGACATTGATAACCATCTCTTCTCATTATCTTCTTCCTGAGTTTTCTCCATCTTGCGCTATCATATTCCATACATTACTCCTTAACTGGATCGTGAAGGATTCGAACCCTCGACCGATTGGTTATGAGCCAACTGCTCTGCCAGACTGCGCTAACGATCCGCATAAAGAAAAGGACAACCCATCGGCTGTCCTTACTCTTGACTGATACAACACTACCACATAAAACGTGAACGTGAGTACCAAACTTTTAACAAATCTTTTTTGATAACAGATAATAAAACCTTCTCCGTCTGTCGTAGAATGTATTTCTGCTGAATGGTATGTCCATGATCTGCTTCAGGTAGTTGTATGTTATACCTTCCTGTGTCACTGCCTTCAGTAGCCATCTATACATCTCTTTATCCGCTTCTCTCACCGTCTGTTCTATCAGTGTAATCTTTATGTCCAGCTCTGCCTTCTTGATACCATCATCCTCTGTTGGTTTTGAAATACCGCTGCCATGTGGCATGTTGTCGTATCCTGGCGAAGATAAAGTATTCTCTAAATTCTTATACTCATCCTTCCATTCCCGGTACTTCATAGCGAAATGGTATGCAGCATAATAGCTGTGCTTACTGATCCACCACCTGTTCTTCCTGGAAAGGTTCGGTGTAAGTGTTTCTCGTCTGCTCATCATATCACCTTCATATGTGTTCGTGTGGTCCTTGTGGCGAAGCCTTCTGCATCCGATCTGCTTCCATGTCAACGAGTTCATTATACAGGTCAATGTATTCGTCTATGCCTATCTCTCCATCCAGCAGTTTATCCTTTATTGTTTCGAATTCTTCCAGTGCCCTCTTCTTCTCCATGTATTCTTCGAATATTTTTTCTTCTCGTTCATCTGCTCTTCCTGCAGCATTGCAAGCTGCTATGCATATCAGCACTTCAATTATTATAAAAATCATAATTGGAATCATATTACTTGGTCTCCTATAATGTCGCTATCCTCATTACCAATATCCCCAGTTTATTTTCTGTGCAATTGGTCTTGGTGTAAACTTATCGCATTTAGCATCGTACTGGTGAAATAAATATCTTTCTTTTCTTTCCTTGCAGTCTCCATAATCCCCGCTGCCACACGTGAAATTTTCACAATCCTTACAATACATAGCCATTCCTAACAACTGCAGTACATTTTCTTCTGTCTGCTTCATTTCTTTCTTGACATATTCTTTGATTCTGTCTGTTCCATCGTTTCTCAGCCATTTTTCTCGAAATTCTTCTAGTGATTTTGTCCAGCTTCCTTCTCCATAGTCACACGACAGATACCATTCCAGGTCATGCATCAGTTTTGCAAAGTCCTGAGCCAATTCCTTGATTTCTATGTCTGGTATATTGCTTATTTCGTTTTCTATGCTGTAGCATAAATAATTCATTCTTCCACCACTCATTTAATCACTCCTCTCTCTTTACTGCTTTGTATCCCTTCGGTCTATATTCTCTGGCGCATCCGAATGAATCTTTCAAGTCAGTTTTCAACTGCCCATCAAGAAACAGCTGTTTCATATGCCCATGCAATGTAGATTTCCCAATTCCAATATGTTCTGCAATCTCATTGTATGAAGGAGCATAGCAGTGTTCTTCGAAGTATTTCTTGATATACTCAAGTATTAGATCTCTAGTCCTCATTCATCCTTCACCGCCCTCACTCTGAGTTTCTGCCAAAAACGCATTTATCTCTCACCTCACAAATATTGTTTTGTGTTGGCATCCCGTCTATCATCTCGTTAACAAGATTCACTACAAATTCACGGCTCTTGCCATTGCAAAATGCCATTGCTATTTTTTCTGCAAGTTTTTCCTTCAAAACATCTGCATCAATTAATCTCATTTGATGACCTCCTTATATGTTTTGATCGCATGATTCTTTATGCCAGTTTCTCCAACATGTCTTTCCTCGACCTGTGTCAGGTTGAGAAGTTGATGGTACTGAATTCGTTTTGGAATCCCATGGAACAGGAATCCGTCGTTTGTTACCTCTTTGATTTCTATGATGAATTTGTCTCCTGGTTTAAATGCCATTTCTCTTAGGTCTCCCTCTTCTTCTCTTTCCAAAGATTTCATCTCCAAGTTCCTTGATTGATTCTTTTTCCTGTTCGCTTAAATCTCCCTGATCATCCTCTTCTTCGTCTTCTTTTGTTTCTTCTGGTACTTCTTCCTGTGTCTCTTCTTCCGGATCTGATAGTGTTGTCTCACCCATCTGTTCTTCCAGGTTGCTGCCTGCCATCTCAATGATTGTATGTGCCAAATTGTTGATTCCTACAATCACTGCCAGTGCAGTGTCTGCATCTGTGTTTGATTCTCTCGAAAGTTTGAGTGTTCTGTCTATTTCCACATATGCCAAATACCCGACTTTTACAACATCTGCAATATCCACGATCATTCCTCCTCATCTTCCACTACAACCCAAATAAATCTTGTTGTATTTCTCTTTTTGTTTATAAATTTACTAATCTCAGAACGAATTGCGCTTGTTGTTACCCCTGTCTTTCTCGATAGCTGGTCTATGCTGTCGCATACATATTCCGGCAGTTCATATTTATCCCTGCTTATCTTCATCCATAATTTCTTTTTCATATCCTCGTTCTATCGCTATTATGGCAGTATCCAGTATCGCTTTTGTAAACATAATTTTTGGAATATCGTTATTTTTAGCACTCTCTGCCACCATTTGAATCGCTCCACATATTTCTGCAGACAATTCCAAATTTGTCCCTGCCATCGTTACTCTGCCATTTTTTACTAAAATCATTCACTTACTCCTTGTTCAAGTATTTTCTCCCTGGCCGCTGCCATGATGTTCACTGTGTTCTCTGCAATCTCTTTGCATTTCGCTTTATATTTGATAAATGCTTCTTTCTTCTTGCACAGATCTAATCCGGCTTTATTGCATCTATCTCTTTCCATACATTTCACGCATGGATCATTCATTTGATTCATCTCCAATCTGGAACCTTGTAGAAATATCAATTCCCTGCAGGTTCTTCATTGTGGTCTCGTTTATCTTGTCTTCTCTGAAGTACGCATGAAATTTACACACGTTGTTCTGCCAAATGATCCCGAAGCCTGCCTTGAATGGTCTCTCCACTGTGTATTCACCTCTTGCTTCGTCACACCAGTTGTTATCCACAATATGCACATACACATTGCTGACAGCATATACTTTCCCGGTGTTCATATCCTGAAGAAGTCTTTGTATGACTCCACCGCATCCAACCAGAAGCAGGTCACTGATTTCCAGTTCTGTTTCTTCCGGATCTGCGTGGATATAAATAGGCATCCCTACTTCGTACTGGTTTCCTTCTTTGCTTGCCCGGAATCTCTTTCCGTCTTCTGGCAGTTCACCAACCAACGAAATGATGTCTCCCATTGTCTCTTTTGGGATAAAATCCTTTTTAATCTCTGCTTCCCAATAGCTTCCGGCCAGATATATCCTGTCCTCGTCCCTGGCAACAATCATTCCTTCTTTGTATGCTGCCTTCATTAATTTCTTTAAAACATTTGGATTCAGGAACATATTAATCCTCCATCATATCAGTTGCATATTTTTCAAATCCATCCATTAACCCCGCCCCGGTTAAAAATCCTATAAGACAAAGTGTTATATCAAATACTTCCTGTTGTTTTTTTACTCCAACCTGAATGTCAGTCTTGTTTTCATCGCTTATACTGAACAATATTCCACGTTGAACATATTCTTTTGTCCCATTTGGATAGTTAATCGTAAATGTCGGATGATCTATCGGCAATACTTCCATAGCATCTCTTACTGCCACCATATCCATAGCCAATCCGATCAGTCTGCCAAATGGTTCAATCTCTTCACTGGTCAGCTTTCCTGCCAGTTCCATATATGACCTCTTTGCTTTTTCTAAAATATCTGCTTTATTCATTTTCCCTCCTACAAATAGTTCTTACCAAAAACCTCCACGAAATCGAGTTCCGGATAATTCCTCTCGAAGGCTTTCTGCCCCTCTCTTCGTACCAGATCCATGGAGTCTTTGTTCTTGTGTACCGCTTCTGCGCCCATCAGATGATGTTCCAGGCACAGATATACTTTCAATCCATACTGTTCGGACAGTGTCCTGTTGGCAACTCCTCCAAACACGTGATGCTCGTGCAGTTCGTGTCTTGTCCAGTCATCGTGCAGCCATTTACACAGGTAGCATGTTCCGTCCTTCCGCTGCATGATTGACTTCGCATGGACTTTTCTCTTTTTCTTCGTTGGTTTCTTTGGAAACTCAATCATTTCAACACCTCAACAACATCATCCATTTTGATGTCTAGAACATGGCATACTTTTGCGAATGTCGAAAAGTTTGATTTGCCATTTTGCAGAAGATAGTAGATCGTGTTTATATTCACTCCAACTTCTTTCGCCAGATCCTGTGCTTTCATGTGTTTTTTAATCATCTTGATTCTTATTTCTTCAGTTTTGATCCTTACTATCATGTTTTCTCCTTTCTCTTACGAGCATATAGCTTCTGTATGGATAACCTGTCACAGGGTTAACTCCTTCCCTGACTGATTCTCCATCCAATTGCCATCCTTCTGGTACTCGTATCTTTCGTGTTATTGACCAGCCTTTTATCTCTTTGACCTTTGGCTCTGGAAGTGGCATATTCCTGGAACACTGGAAGTCTGTTTCACTTAGACTCTTGTCATTGATCGGAGACTTTGCAATATAGTCTGCCAGTCTTCGGAATGATCCGTCTTCGTACATAAGCTGGAAGTTTACTCCTCCATGTTTCCAGTTCTTCCTGATCAGCTTGTCCAGTCCATCCAATCTCTTTATGATCAGGTGGATATGACATGCTTTTTTTGTTCCAATCTCTATATTCCTCATCCATCTGAGTTCTACCCCGGCTTTCTTGAATTCCTTTCTCACTTTATCCAGGAATCTTTTAAAATCCTTTTTGGCTCCCTCCATGTCCTCTGGTCTTTGGTCTCTTTTGTATGTGAGTGTTACAAAGTAGTCATCTTCTTCGAAGTATGTCTGCAGCTTCCACAGGATCTTTCTCTTCTTGTTGTACTGGTTGTTCTTCTTCACCTCTTCCGGTGTTGGCTTTCTCCTCTTGTTTCTTTTTTGTCCCGGAGAACCATATTTGAACATCATGTACTGGTCTATTAAGACCGCTTTTTTGCTTTCTCTTCTGACTTCTCTGTATCCCATTTCTTTCACCTCAATGGCCCCTAAGTTTAATAGTTAAATCAAGGTCAAAAGTGGGATCTCACCACTTGTTTTTGCTGGATATATTTTGTATAATATATACGTGGATTTCTTAATGGTCTTATGACCTGGAGCATCGTTACCGACCGGTGCTCCTTTTTTTATACAATCTTATATCCAAGGCCATTTCCTTCACTTTTCTTTCTTGCGTATTGTTCTGCTTCTCGAAAGGTCCCATAAAATGATTCTATGATCCCATCGCTCCATATTATTATCTTTGATTTGTTTTCCATACTTTTTAGCAATAAGGCCACCCAGCGAGGTGGCCTTTTGGATTATGATGTGTTTCCGTTTAGTAAAATTTTAAATAGATAAAAAAGGATAGCTATGAACGTTTTAATGAATGTGCCTATATAGTAATAACAACAACTTTAAACACAATTATTCACAAGGTTTGTCTCTTGGCATGGTTGGATTTCCCCTTTCTTAAAATTCTCACACAGACTTTATCCGACTCATAAAGCCTATGTGAGAGTCCTAAGACTCTGCTTTCATAGGTTCGTATTTTCTGTTCCAACATTTTCTGCAGGTCTTTTCTTCCAGTTTGCAGTATGCCGGTTTTGAGTTCTCGAATCCGTACCAACTCGGGCAGCCAAATGCACCACCGCACGACTTCTTTCGCACAAACTCTGGATAGATCTGTTTCAGTGCTTCTTTCATTTTCATTTTAAAAACCTCCTTTTCTATATAGGGCAAGGTTTGGAATCTCGAACAGTAATATCAGTGGCATATAGCTATCATGGATCATTAACGTGTTACCCTTGCCCTTATAGTGTGCACATAGCAGTTGTCCGTACTATACGAACAACTCTTAATGAACACTATGAATATGCTTTCTCCCAGCCTTTACTGGCTGCAATCTTGTCCAGTCTTTCCTGAGCAAGATCTCTACTCTGGAACCTTCTCTTGACAAGTGTCCCTAGATATACTCTTCCACCTCTTTTTTGTCTCCATACAATTTTAAAATTCTGGTCATAGTCATTATCGTAGGGCATACAAAATGCCATCGATCTGGTTTCTTTGTTAATCCAGTAACTCCAATATTTTTTCTTCATGTTCTACCCCAGGTACTTTGTTATTTTTTTCTGTTCAATAATCCATTGATCTGGAGTCCCTTTGTTTATTCCACATGTTCCATCAACACCTGATAATTCGCAGTATCTGCAACTCTCCTGATGCATACAAGTTTCTTTGATCAGTGTTAGTGCTTCTAACATTTTATCTTCCATAATTTTCCCTCACTAATTCCATGATTTCACTTGGTCGGAATGCAGGAACACACTTCGACATGTTTTTGTCCCGGAGCATCTTCCCATATGTCAGATAGTCAATAAATACGTATCTGTTAACCAGGCCATCTGCTATCGCATACCTGGAATATCTTCCTTTACCTATCTGTTCTTGGATTCCGTCAACGATCTTATAGATTGTCTGTCTGCAGAGTCCATATTCTTTCGCCAGTTGGCTCTTCTTCAAATAATCTCCCTGCATATACTCACTTCCTTTATGGCATGCAAAGCCATGTTTCTCTTTTCCCGGTCTTCCAGTTCCAGATTCTATAGATCCAAACTTTCGAACCGACTATCCAGTTATCGTCATAGCCATCAATGTACCCGCCTTTTCCCAGCTTACATGTTACATAGGCTCCATATCGGTCAATCATTTTCACTTTGGTTTTTTCTACAATGTCGTATTTATAAAACTTCTTATATGCTTTTTTCTTGCTTTTCTTTCTGGCAGCCTTCAGGATCTTGTTGGTTACCTGTCGTTCACCAAGGATTCTGATGCCTTTAGCCTTGTGGTTTTTCTTGGCATACTTCTTAATTTCCTTCTCAATGGAAATCTCAGCCTTTGTTTTCTTGGTTGCTGCCAATGTGTCAATTTTGCAAATGTACAGTATGCAGATCATCACGATCAGCAATGTAATGATGTCCGCTGCCAATAAAATTCTTTCTCCTGTTTCTCTTTTCATACTTTTCTCCTATGCTATCTCAATTGTTCTTTTGTCTTTTTTGTAGATATATACTGAATCACTGAGGAATTCTTCCGGGGACATGTCTCCATTTATTGTTTTAACCATTTCTCTCAGCATCTGCAGTTCTATGTCTTTATCTACTGGATGAACAATCAGTTCGTGAATACTTGATGGCAAAATGTAAATGTCTTTCCCCAGAACATGTGCAATCATTTCCCATGCGCTCTGGTTGTAAATTGCTCCTGCTCCATTAAATCCGTCCTCATTGCTTATATAAAGCAGTGGCACTTCATCAAAGCCAAAGTCCGGAAATTCTTCTCCGCATTCCTTACTTAGTCTTTTTATTCTGTCCGCAAGTTTTTCCACTGTATAAACCTGCGCATTATTCGCATCTACGAATAGTTGCTCTTTTGTGATTCCATACTGTTCCAGGATCTGTTCATTTACTTTGGTCGAGTGTGTCTCGTTGAATCTGATCTGGACATAAAGTTCAATGTCCAGGAATGGCATTGTCACCGCTCCGTCATTAGTTACTGGTCTTGCAACTACTCTGCAGTGCTTTTTCCCTTCTTCCCAGTCCTTCACTCTTTTTGTGTCCAGGTTCAGCACTTCCTCTAATGAAATCTTCTCAATCTCATCAGCGATTTCTTCTTCAGGTACTTCTTCCCAAATATCCGGGTATACTGTCGCTCTGATCTCGCCTGTTCCGATTACAATCGCCTGGAGTTCAGTTCCGTTTTTGTTTACTTCTGCAATCTCTGTCTGTACCTTTCCTCTCTGATCTAAGATTGCTTTTACCTTTTCTGCTTTTGTCATTGTGGATTTCCTTTCTCTTTTTTATTTGATAACTACATCACCGAAAAAGTACCTGTATGCGCTAAGTTCGCACACATATGTTGTATCTTCCGAAGTTAACATGTCCCAGAATTTTTCCATCTCTTCTTCTGTTACTTCTTCCCCGTCCTTCTCCATATTGTCCAGCACTCTATCTGCAAGTCTGTCTACATCTGCACATGGATATTTTTTTGATTCCTCGTATACTCTTTTTAAGATTTCTTTTGCTTCCATTGTGGATTCCCTTTTCTTTTTATTTGCTCCAGCACTAGGCTGGAGCCTGCTCCTGTTTATCAAGTTCCTTTCGTGCCTTCAACATCTCCGCTCCCGACTTGAGAAGTACAAGGTCTTTCTGATCAAGTTCTTTGAGGTCCTTAACAATATCCTCGATTTCGACTTTCTCTTTATCGCTCATTATTTTTTCCTCCTTTCATTTACTTGTAAATACAATATAATCCCTCAGTGATTTTTTGTCAATACCTTTTATTGACAAGTCAAACTTTATTTGTTAATATGTTTTTAGGAGGTAATATGAAAATGAATGAGAGACTTAAATCTTTAAGAAATCATCTTGGATTCACTCAAATTCAATTTGCCGAAAGATTACTTCTTTCTCAAAACTTCATAGCGCAAATTGAAAGTGGCAAAAGAAACATGTCCGAAAGAACAATCATTGACATCTGTGAGAAATTCAATGTTAATGAAGAATGGTTGCGAGAAGGCACCGGATCAATGTTCAATCCACCAGAGGATGAACGAGCAGCATATGTATCCTATCTTCTGGAGAATGTTGACGATCCAATTGCAGAAGCAATCACAGATTTCATGGAAGTGTATCTTCAATGTGATCCAAAAAGTAAGATTATTCTTCAGGATTTCGCCAAAAAACTTCTTAACAAGAAAAAGTGAGGATTCCCTCACTTTTTTCTTTTCAATAAAAAAATGGCCAGGATGTAATCCTGACCATTCTCCATTTTGCTATTTTATTTTTCTAATAATTTTGCTATTTTATCCAGTTGTCTAATCATAATAAAATTCTGCTCTATAATCCCTCTTTCATAATAGAGGAGTACTTTTTGAATATCTCGTTCTGTTCCTCCTCCCATCTTGAATCCTGTCTCCATCAATGCAGATCCCGAAAGTTCAGATACAATTTTCTTTACAGATTCGATGTCCTTTTCATCAGTCAATTCATCCAGTCTGTACTGTTCAAGCATTTCTCTTTCTTTTCTTGCCTGTTTTTCTTCTTTCGTTTCTTTCTTGTTAAACAATGCCATGCTATTGTCCTCCTTTAATTTGTATCAGAGAAAGGTAGGGATTACTTCCCTACCCTTCTTTTGTGGTTCATTATTATCGTATACAGTTGCTTCATAAACAGATCATTCGGCATTCCCTCAATTAACCGGATGACCATCCTTTTGTAATCGCATTCATATTCTGCCAATCCCTTCACTTCCTTTTTACATTCTACTATAGCAAAATTCCTCATATCTATAATAGAACACTTGTTCGAATGATTCAAGAGGCATTATTTGTCCAAACATATGCATCACATAAACCCTATACATTTCCATAGTAAATTATTGTCTTTTATTTGTATATATCTATTTTTCACAATTATATTTGGTTATTTCTAACATATTGCATAATTATGTTTCATGATATTATTATTCCCTAATCAAAATGCAAGGAGTTGATGTACATGTGGGTTGAAGAATTGCCTAGTGGCAGATATAGAGCTGCAGAAAGATATACTGACCCTCTTACTGGCAAGGTTAAAAAAATTTCCATAACCATGGACAAAAATACTACTGCCAGTAGAAAGTCTGCTGAGAAAATTCTTCTCGATAAGATCAATGATAAACTCGTTGTCAGCAGAGACAGTACAAGAAACATTACTCTTTCTCAACTCATTTCTCTATGGCTTGAGTATCAAGAAAGGACTGTAAAGCAATCTACTTATAAACGTAATTTTCATTCAAGCAATCGCCTTATAGAAATCCTTGGTGGTGATGTTTTCGTTTCAAAACTTAGTGCCGGATATGTCATGCAGCAATTAATGAAGCACGATAAGAAGCCTGGTACTATCAATGAGCACCTTGTCCGTTTTAAGTCTATATTAAGATGGGGATATAAATATGACTATGTCGATGACATTTCATGGCTTGCCAAACTAGAGCCACAAAAAGATGATGAGAAAAAAGAAAAGTTGTCTGATAAGTATATGGAATCTTATGAATTGAAATTAGTCCTGGATAGCATCGATATAATTCGCTGGAAACATCTTGTTCATTTTCTTGCCCTTACTGGCATGAGGGTTGGCGAGGCATTTGCTCTTCGTCCAGAGGATATAGACATGGTTTCTCGCCAGATCCACGTGATCAGGACCTTTGATGTTGTTAATAATATTTTCACTTCTCCAAAAACAGATACATCTGTCAGAGATGTTTATATCACAGACGAATTGTATCCTTTGTGTAAATCTCTCCGATCCGATGCATTGGAAGCAAAATTGTCCGGTGGCACTGGCATGATCTTTTACCAGAAGAAGCATGATTATTATGCTTTTAATAAATACTTTAAGAATATCACAAAATCTGTCCTTGGCAGAGAATTGACAGTTCATGCGCTCAGGCATACACATGTTTCTCTCCTGGCAGAGCATGGAGTTCCTCTCGAAGTAATCTCCAGAAGATTGGGACACAACTCCAGTTCTATCACGAAAGAAGTATATTTTCATGTCACTCAGCGCCTCAAAGAAAAAGAGGATGAACAGCTTAAAAAAATCAGTCTTTTGTAATTTGCCCCATACGTGCCCCATAAATAAAAAAAGAAACACCTCAGAGCCTTTGTTTATGCGCTCTGAGGTGTTTTTATTAAAGCTGTTGACGGGAATTTACCCATGCCCATAATATGGCTTGAAATAGCGCCATATGTTTATTTTATGCCATATAATTCGTTGGAAATGTTAATAAGTGTTAATGCTTGTTAATTAATTTGCCCCATGGATGCCCCATGAGCGCCCCACATTTACTCCTCATCAACTTCTGGAAGACCTGCAACTGATGTCAGAATAGACACGATTGCTGATGTGCAGCTAATACCAACGATTGCCATCCAATCCAGTTCTGTGATCATGTTCCCGACTGTGATCAATGAGACTGCTGTCTGGCAGAATGTTTTGAGTGCTCGAATTCCCGCTGCCTTAAACCATTTCTTGCTCATAATAATTCCTCCTATTTCCATCTAATAACTTCACTAATCTTTCTCGCCTTGTATGGATTTGCCAGGCTATAGTCTGCCATACATCCTGCGTTTGTATAACCTTTGTTGGCTACATAGCTTCCAGCTTCATACACTTTGTATTTCTTCCCGGAATACACGAAGGCATGAGTCAGGCCTTCAAAGCATAAGATGTCACCTGCTTTCAGGAGTTTTTCGTCAACTGCCTGCTTGATTGTCTTTCCTACACCATGGCCAGAAGTGTATCTGGTTGTGTGTTTTGTAATTGTTCCTGTGTACTTAGCTTTAAAGCTACCGAGTTTTGCATAGAAGTTCTCTGTTGTGAAATTCAGATCTGCCATGGCCCATACTGCCGGAGCGATGCAGTTCACTTTTACCTTTTGATTCGCAGCAATCTTTTTCTTTACTGTCGCAAATGGTTTATCTGCAGATCCGTTGTATTCCATCATCTTTCCATGTGCCTTTACATATACATCATAGAAAATTAAATGTCCTTTGAAGGCATCTGCAACTGTTGCCTCGGTTGCTTTGGTATAGGAAGCATGCCCATATTTCTCATCGCATGTGATTCCAAAGTATGTCTGCATTGTTCCAACCCATGCTGCAGTTGCAGGTCCATACTTCCCATCTTCTTCAATTCCACATCCAAAAAGCCAGTTAATAAACTTCTGCACCTCTTTTACAGATGCACCCTCGTCCTCTCTGTCAATGTATCCTTTCTTCCATACAGAAAGTGGATCACGAAGTGTTTCTTTATAATCTCCCATTTTCGCCTCCTCTGCTTCTGCTAACGTATAGCAGAAGTCTCCGTATTTTTCTCGATATGTCTTGGAAGTATATCCAAATGGGTCTACTCCTGTGTGAGATCCTCCCGGGAAATCGTAGAAAATCCAATTAGAACCATATCTGTTGTGAATAACAGTTTTATGTTTCACCCATGCATGTTTATTAGATTTTGTCCCATTGTCTACAGACTTAATATCTGATAAGCAATCATGTTCATTTACATATCTTGGGAGTGTACGGAATCCTTTTACGATACAATTTTCAACAGCTTTTATAGCTGTGGCAGATACAGAAACCTTCCCATCGTATCCTTCCTGGTATCTTTTCTTTCCGTATGCGAACCAGCCTCCACAAACCTTGCTGATCAGCTTGGTCGGAGTGGCATCCATATCGCCATGAATATCCGTCAGGTTCGCCATCAGAGAAGCCTCAGCATAAAAGCCGGCCTTACTTCCCTGCTCATGCTGCACGATATTCGCAAGTCCCCGGATCTGTTTTGCAGTTAAGCTATACTTTGGAAATTTTCCCATTTATATCACCTCAATCCAATGTGTCGTGTGCTTTTTTGTTTATAAATTTACTAAGTTCATCATGTGCCCTTGTGACTTCTCCGTTGCAGCCCTGTTGCTTTAAGCCATCGAGAACAGCAAGAAGAACGTATGTGATCATTGTCTGTTCTTCTTTTATTGTTTTTATGTCCTTTTCCTGTTCTTTCTTGATTTTCTCGATGTCTTTGTCCTGTTCTTTTTGTCTTTCGAAAAACTTTACTATTTCTCGAATGATTCCAAAAATAACTCCCAGTGCTCCAATCACTTCAGCACCTAATATTATCGTGCTTGAATCTACAACCATTTACTTTTCACCTATGATACTAATCTCTCTAAATATACCGGCACCTTCGTAATATCCTTAGTCAGTTCCCATATCCTTTCCCCATAATCTGCGACAAAATTGCATATAAATTCTTCCATGTCTATCCAGTGTCTTTTATGGCAGCATCTATGAATCTCTTCTAAAAGTCCGTAAGAAAAACAAACCGCATGGCCTATCTCATGAGCGACCACACGTTTTTCAAATTCTCCTTTTAAATTATTCGCCAGGTATATGGTTCTTGTCATTGGATCCGTTGTGCCTACTGTCAAAATGTTGCTCCTATCTACCAAACATTGATGGTATGGCGGCACCCTTATCACATGCCATGTGATCCCATTTATAGTTATGTCTCGCATAGTTCCTCCAATACAAAAGAGGCCCCACTCGTGCAGGACCTCTAAATCTAACAATTATGCAGGTGGCATCTCCTGCAGTGCTCTTGTTACCTTTTCATTTACTTTTCTCTTCATCATCGGCTCGGCATCCATATACATCTTCTTTAATGCCTGAATAGCATCGTCTACCGCATCGTCCCAAGATGATTTCATTGTCATCTTGTTTTCTTCTGTCGGATTCTGTGTATAATATCTTCTTGCATTCTGATAGTTGTCGTATGCCATACCATGTCTTGATGGAGTATAATTTCGGTTGTTTCCATTTTCTTCATTGCCATTGGATTCATTTGTCCCTGCAGTGTTGTTCATGGAATTTCCATTCATCCTCTGACTTTCCTGTGCGTCTCTGTATCCCATTCTGTAATTTTCTAATGGCATCATATAGTCAGGATAACCATATCCTCTACCTGCTCCCATTCCTCTTGATACAAATCTTCCAGTTCTTCGATTTCTTCCACGATAGCCAGACTTCTCAATAGGTCCATCTTCATCGTAGTCCTCATCATATTCAGATTCTTCCATTGCCTCTGTTATTTTTTCATAGTAAATGCACTTAACCATTTTTTCTTTGGCTTCTGCCAAATCTTTGATCATATCTGCAACTGCACCAGCTTCTTCATGTGATATGTTCTGAGGTTCATTAAGATCATGAAGCAATCCCATCTGCAGCTTTTCTAACATTGAACAAATATCTTTTGTCGCTTCTTTGATTTCCATTTTAACTTCACTCATCATCGTAACCTCCTCTATTCTTCTGGAGCATCGCCATTGATAAACGGAAGAGAGTTATCAGGTTCACAAGAACAATCTCCAAGAAGTCTAAATGTACCTCCAGTCCCAGAAGTTGCAACCATTGTACTGTACTTCGTTCTGGTGCGAACACCGCAAGCTGTCACCTGCCTACAATTTTTTCGAGTCAACGGATACAATTCTGCCCCATCACCAATCTGAATAACCACAGGAGCATTAATTGTGGTTGTTGCTGGTATAGTTTGTGCCACTACAATACAATATTTTTCTCCATTGTAGTAAGAACCTTCTGGTATTGTGATTACAAGATTCGGTTCGGCAAACACAACATCTGTACTTATAATGAGTTTATCACAAAGTTTACATACATTTTTACAAGCCATTCCCTTCACCTCTCAACAAAGAGGTGGGCGAACCCACCTCCCGGAATAATCAAACCATAATGGTGAGTTTATGCGCATCCGCATCCATTTCCGTATGTCACGTTATAATTCAGCGGAGCATTAGGATTGCAAGTGAGATATGCTGGAATCGGGCACTTATTCAGTTCATTAATGACGTACTGTCTTCCTTCCCTGTCTCTGTATTCTGCAATCTGGTCTCTAAGTTTCTGTGTCTCCTGATTAGCCAGGTAGTCAATTACCCTGTCACCAACCTTGTCAATGGCCTGCAGTGTAGCGCAGTTCTGTGTTGCCATGTTGTAATTGGTATCTGCAAATCCTCTTTCGATCTGTCGGCCGATACCATTTGCCTGTGTCGCAAGATTATAATTCACATCACCAATCTGCTGTCTTGCATCGCAACAACACTGTGCCATCTGTGCCCCTAATGTCTGAGTCGCAAGTCTGCTCTCATAACCATTCTGAGCGATATTCATATTTACTCCATTGATAAGCTGGGCCTGTGTATAAAAGCCATCGCACAAACCATTTCGGATGCTATCAACACCTTTTTCTACACCAGCGAAACCTGTATCAATCTGTCGTGCCAACTGACTGAAGTCAGAAGCAAGAACATAATTGTCGATGGCTCCTGCTGCGCCTGCTCCTCCAAAGCCTCCGAATCCTCCACCGAATCCGAAGCCTCCCCATCCGAAGATGGCTGCTAAGATGATCAGTGCAATCCAATCATCTCCAAGTCCATTGTTACCATTTCCATATCCACCATATGCAGGCATTACCGGCATCTGGAATGGAGCATTGTTACCACCAAACATTTTTGATTCCTCCTGTTTTTTATTTACAAAAGGAATCCCATGGGATATTAATGAGCGCTCATCCCTTTAGTATTTAATTAATTCTATTTGCCTTCATGAATCTTTTTGTAGCTTCATCGAGTGTTGTTCCATTTTCTTTGAAAATGTTGTTTCCCAATTCCACAAGCGCATTATGATCATGATTTCTATAAGCCTCCAGCACCTTCTGTGCTCTTGGATTATTCATCAGATTAGAATTGTTCATCGCCTGTGCCAGGATCTGTGAAGGATTAATCATCTGTATCAGCCTCCTTCTTCTTTGTATTCTTCTTTGGCAAGAATGAAAGCATGCCCTCTATCCTCTCCAAACGTTCCATGATGTCTTCCTGGAAGTTCGGTTCTTTTATAGACTTCTGTAGCACATACTCTTCTGTCTGAATCTTTCCATCTGCAGTCCATGCTTTTGCATAGATCTTCGAAAAGTCTGAAGTTGGGAAGAATGCAACTGATCCGTCCTGTGGGACCTCTGATACTACTACATCATTCAAATTCTGAATATATTTCCCGGGTAATCCAAGTGGCACACTTGGTGGTTGTGGAAATCCTCTCATGTAAGGATTCACCCGCTGCATATCCTGTGGTTGTTGGTATCCCGGCATTTGATTATAAATGTATGGATTATTAATCATGTCGATTCCTCCTTTCTTGATAAATATACCATCTATCAAAGAAGGAAAAGTCCTGACTAAATCTTAAATACTATTTGAATAAACGCATAAAAAATGCATGATTCATTCATCATGCTATGTATGTATCTTTTATTGATTTGTTTCTTGGTTTTAAAATGTTACTTCTTTTTTGGACCTCATCATATTTTGATTTCAGTCTTTTTGTGATTGCATTCACCTTGCTTACCGACATGCCCAGTTCTTGCGCTTGCTTCTGGATGCTCCATCCGCAGATCACTCTCGTTCTGATCACATCTTTTTCCTCCGGAGTAAGGCATGCTTTTCGTAAAAACTCGTCATATACTTCCATCGTCCAGTGTACCTGATGTGCCATTTCGTTCACCTCTTAGTGGATTTCTTCTGTTTGTTTATCGTTTCTTCCAGGCTGCAAACATTGCTGATGCCACTTTTGAATAGTCCAGCTTTACATTATCACTGAATATAAATAATCCAAGGCTGTTGTTAGGTGCCGTTGATGCACTTACTGGAGTGCTAAGGCATAAACAAGTGATAATCGTTAATACAAGCGATAAGAGTTTCTTTTTCATGTTAATCCTCCATTAATTCTGTCCATAATGATTCTCCGTTTATTCCAATGAATCCCATGATAGTGACAAACATTTCCTTATCCATAAAAAACCTCTATTTCATTAATTCTGTCATGACTCCAAGACATAGATTGCCGAACTTTCCATTCACTGGTAAGCCATGCATTTCCTGGAACGCAGATGTGCAGGAAGCCGTCTTTGGTCCGTAGTAACCATTTACCCCGAGTTTCTTGCCATCTTCGTCTTTTATTCCAAGGTGATTAAAGCATCTCTGAATCGCCTTGATCTGTGTGACATCGTAAACAGTGAATCGAGTGTCTCGACCATCACCTATCATCCAGTACTTCTTTCCGTCTACAGGAAGTTTAGGAAGTGTTGGCTTTTCTTCTATTGTGATGGTTGATTTGTTCAGAATTGCTTTCACCAGTTCCTGAGCAATCTTTTTATGACCAACTTTCTTGTATAGATTGTAATCGTCCTTATCATCTACAAAACAAACCTCGATTAAGATAGCCTTGTTCTTTGTGTGGTTAAGATAGTACAGATTGTTTCTGATAATTGTTCCTCTGTCAGTAAATCCAATGGCAGCCATTTTCTTTCGCATCCTGGAAGCAACTTCGCCTTTGATTCCTGCTGTACTGGTTGCATAGACTTCAAACCCAGTCACTTTTCTGTCACCCTTATGGTCAGAAACTCCACAGTTTAAATGGACACTAATGTCCAAATCTACATCATGTGCATTACACTTGGCACAGATCTTCTGCAGGATGTCACGCTGAGATGTCCCATTGTTAACCGTACAATCATATACAGTATGACCATTCAGTTTTAATACACGGATCATTTCAGCAACGATTAATCTGTTTTCTGTGGATTCTGAAAGAAGGTCGTAAGCACCACTACCCACCATGTGTTCAGGATTATGCCCTGCGTGAAGGTTTATTTTCAATGTTATCACTCCTTTTTGCAATATGGTTAACTTGCTGACAACTTGCAAAGTCAGAAGAAATTCGTCTTAAATGGCTTTAAAACGAATCTCTTTAACTTGCTTGTAACTTGCTTGATAAGTCTGCTTTCAGAGATATGGCACTAATGTGTACCTTTCTTCTTTTTATTTGTTCATGTGTTCGTCAAGGAAGTTTTCTATGGCAGAAATCATTCCGTCCCTGCAATCATAAAATCCTTGCATATACAGATAATCAGTTCTTTCTGTTTCTAATGTTCTAAGCACTTCAAGAAGTGCATAAGAAAAATCAACTTTGATTGGTACTCTTATTTCTGCCATGTTTACTCCTTTTCTAAAACTAGCTATTGATAGTTATTGATAGTTATTGATAGTCTGCATAAGTCTGCTAATTTGTACCCTTTTCTCTATATTCGGCAGGTATATCAAAACATTTTCCACTATAGTAGTCAATTGTACATGTTTCCGTTTTAAACTCGCATTTCGAACAATATTCTTCTTCGCACAATTCTTTCCACCATACACTATGTCTAAAATGTTTTAAATACCATTTTCTAATTTTTTTGAACATTATTAGTACTCCAAAGCGAATGTATCGACCCATTCTGTATTACCACTTTTGTGCTGAACCAAACATTCTCTTCCACTTCTTGATACAGTAATTATTAACACATCAAGACCATTAAGTTTAGCTTTCATATATTACCTCTTTCTAAAACTAGCTATTTATAGTTATTGATAGTCTACATAAGTCTGCTTATTCGTCACTCAGACTATACTCTTGTCCATACTCTGCGGAATTTTACAACTCCATCTTCGTCAAAGATAATAGCAATGATTTTCCCTGTTTCTGCTTTGCTGATTGCAGAAGCGATAGCTGTGTGGAATGCCTGTTCTGCACTATCGATGGATGTGTATTCTGTTGTTCCTTTTCCTGTTACATTTCCGTTTGTGTCAAATAAAATCTGTGTAAAGAATGTCATATCTTTCATCTCCTTATTCAAATAATTCACCTGTATAAGACTCTACGATTTCAAGAGTTACTGTGCCATCTGTATTGACTTTCTGTTTGTATACGTTACCTACTTCATCGGTCACCGTATTATTTGTAAGAGCATCAAGTTTCTTCTGAAGAATTTCTACTTCTGTCAATGGACGATTACGTTCATATTCTTTTGCTTCTTCCATATGCCTTTTCTGTTCAGCATCGAATTCTTCTTGTGTCACTTCGATATATTCACCATTCACATATTTTCTATATACCATACAATCACCTCATCCATATTTGCATATTAAGGTTGAATGAATTGCTTGCATTCAACTTAAAACTTGGAGCATCATTATTTGATGATACCGTTTGAAGCGCACCAACAGTACTGATATTTGTATTTATTGGTGTATACTCACCGTTTAGTATTGGAGCAACAATAGATATCATTGATTGCACATAATAAATTTCATTCAATACTCTATTCATTTTGATTAGATATCCCATATTAGGGTATCCCCCATCTCCAAGAATTTGAGCATAATAAAGTCTCATAATTCTTTTTGTTCCAGTATTGATTTCAGGATAACATCCATGAATTGCATTGTTTTGACCATCAGGGTGAGTGAAATACATTTTTATAATAATTTCTTCAGCTTCATCTAATTCAGAAAATATATTGTCTTGGTCAAGAATAGATGTCACATTTTCAAATGTCTTGTCATAAATGAGTCTGAATTGCGAATTTCCACCACCCGAAGGAATATTAACTGAAACAGGGGAAGAACCATCATACTCTGCACTAACAGCACCAGTAAATGTGATTTTGTTTGGATTTTTCAAAGCCTGTGGAATAACACCACTTGCTAAATCAGAAGTTGGTATACCTGTGCTAGGCTTCACATATTTCTTATTTAATTCCTGCGTAATAACACTATTTCTAACAGGGTTACTAGATGTAGTTGACAATGAAGAATCAACTGTCACAGAAGAACCACTTCCTGCATTATTCAACTTGTTCTGTACTTCTTCGGATAAATCAGAAGCAGGAATACCTGTTGATGGCTTAACGTACTTCTTGTTAACCTCTGTGCTGAGTGCTTGATAAGTTTCCTTAATCGCAGTTGTCTCCGCAGTGATCACCTTGTTCTGAACAGGGTTTGTACTGGTAGAAGACAATGCTGAATCAACTGTCACACTGCTTCCAGATCCCGAACCGCTGCCTGCATTGTTTAACTTGTTCTGCACTTCCTGCGACAGGTCATAAACAGGAATACCAGTGGATGGTTTTTCATACTTCTGTTTAATGTCTACTTCGTTCGCCAAGATCTGCGCATCCATTGCATTCAACTGTGCTGCAGTCAATGTCTGGCCACTTGTAAAATTTTGTTTAGAATAGTTTGCCACGTTATCACCCCTTATCCAAGAACACAAGGCCGGTTTCCAGCCTCTTCTAAGAGTTTTTTCATTTCTTCAACATACTTTTCGCCTACGCTTCCAGACACTTCCGGGAATGGTTCGCCTTCAAGAGTTCCTGTTCGGATCACTTCAATATTGATCATGTTTGTTGTGATGCGTTCCACCAGTTCGCCATTCTTCACGATATGTCCATGCACATAAACTTTGTATGTTCCGGAACCCAGGTTGATTCCACGTTCTTTCTTTATCTCGTTGTCTGCATCAAAATCAATTTTGTATGCTTCACCATCTTTTTCGAACGTGATCCATTTGTCTGTCCCTTCCCAATCTTTCGAGAAAGAAGCCTTCACCTGGATATAATTAACACTATCCTCAACTATAAATGGATCGTTCGATTTCAACCGCTGCCCATTTATTTTTAATTCAATCATGTCACCACCCCTATCTCAATATGTCTGAGCTGTTCAGCTTCGACTGGCCAAGAATAAAATATGTCGTTGTGACCGGTCTTGCTGTGCCTGTCACACTTACTGTTGCTCTCATGCCTTGGTATGATACCGTAACAATATTCGTTCCAACTCCAATTGATCCGGAAACGGAATACCCAGAAATGCTCTGTGATGTTCCATCACTGTAGAATCCTGTCACCACGATATTCAGGCTCCTTGGATCTGTTCCTTCGTATACACTTCCACCGGAATATATCGCTGTGATTCTCTCCAATATCCTGTCTGTGGTCTGCGTTATCTCCGGATCACACACGCATGATATAGTAAATGCCCTGGCAGTTCCTGTGGTTCTACCCAGGCTCCCGACAGAGCATCTTCCAGTAAATCTGTATTCTCTCAAATGATCAGATACGATGTCCAATCTCTTCCCATGAATATCTTCAGCAATTTGATTCCATTTTTCTTTCGGATCAAACCACCCCGGAATCTCATATTGAAATTCTAACTGGCGCATACCATAAAGCACTCTTCCAGCTATGGACTCTGTTGCATCAAGTGGTCCGTCTTGTCTTCCTGGCACATCAATATAGTGTGTCTTGACTTCCGGGGAGCCTACTTTGAATCCATTCTGGATCAGTCTGTATTTCTTCCAGGAGTGATTGCTCCCGAATGTTGTTCCAACCATTAAGCATCACCCCTATCCTATTCCAGTAGCCACTATGTTCCCATCAACCCCACGTCCAATCGTTGCTCTTGCAAAGAAATACAGCGGTTCCGTGTCGCTATATACTGTCCAAGGAAATGTCGCAGATATAGTGTATGGGTCTGATGAATTATGAAATATTCCACAGTTTGAACCTGCGATAGCACTAGCAGAATCGCAATCAGAATTATTTGATGCCCATCCAAGGCATGTCCCGTTCCCGCTTGTTGAAGCCTTTGCAAACTTCAACTTAAACGATACAAGATATGTGCCTGCCTGTGGAAATGTTATGGAACATACCTGCTTTCGTGTAGCCGCATCAAGTGTTTGATATGTAATCGTTCCTGCTGAAAATCTGTCACCTATCAAGTTGCCGTTTGAATATAGCCTTTTAGCCCTTACTTCATCTGTCTTAATTGAATCATATTTAATGACAGTACCTGTGGACACTTTTGTTGAAAGCGTCGTGGTAATGTTTGACGATGTTCCGTTAAGTGTTAACAACAAAGTCCCATTTCCAAGAGGTGTGTCTGCAACTGTGAGCGTGAATTTTGTAACTGAAGTTCCAACCTTCATAAGCTGTGCTATATTCGTTACTGTCAAATCTTTGGTTTCTATGGATAAATAAGCGTATCCATCCCCTCTTTGCGCATCGAACGTAATATTGGTGATGTCAGCATTTCTAGTTCTTATCTTTTCTAAAAATTCTTTCTGAAGTTCTCTCCCAGTACGTTCGACGGAATAAGTTGAAGAGTTGCCTGTTACAGAAAAGCCAATAAGATATAAACTTTTCCCGGTTCTGTTATGTGGCAATCTGAACGTGAAAGTATTTCTTCTTCTGTATCCAATCAGCCCTTCAGGAGCAACTTCAAACCAATCGGCATCTTCCCCAATTTCTGTCGTACCATCTTCTTTCACTCTGAAATTCGTAGAATCTACAGTAAATTCCACACCGGTACCTGAAGAGTTCTCACCGAGCCTTAGTTTACCACCTTTTTTGGGGTCGTTGTCATACTTTACAGAAAGGGTGATAGCGTTTGAAAGCTGTTCAATTTCTGATGATACCCTCTTCAGTGTTTCCCATTCGTTTGACAATATAGGTGTCGAATAATCAACTGTCCCATCTTCATATTCTATCTTCTGTCTCGTCCACACTTTCTTTGTTCCAACCTCATCTGAAGTAGGAGTTCCATTTTTCCATGATGTAGAAGATTCAGCAGGCTGAGATGTTCCAACAGCATATTGCTGCGTTAATGACTTTATATTTTTCCCGAGTAATACAGGTTTTGTTTCTGATGTTGTCAGATCTACAAAAGTCGTTTTTTGCTTTGTCCATACGTATTTATCTTTCATCTGTGCTGTCGTTGGAACAGTAGTTGACCATGCCCCTCCAGTTTGTCCTGTTGCTGAAGTAGACAAATAATAAAATGTTTCAACTTTGCTGATGGCTTTATCAACTTTCTTTTCTGTGGATGCTACCAATGTCCTTATCTCACCATTATCAAGCGTTAACTTTGCAAGTTTTTCTGTTATCGTTCCATCCTTTTCTCCAGTTTCCTGGTTGGTGAAGTATACCCAATCAGCACGAAGCCCCTCTGTCTCAATTATCTTCATTACCATGTCACCATTGATCGTGAATCCGAATGGATAAGTCTTTCCTCCATCTGTGGAAAATCCCATGGCTTCTGAATTAACCTTGATAACATATTCAGAATCTTCAAGATTTTTGTTGTTATGAAGATAATATGTCTTCCCACCCTCAGAGTCTTCTTCATAGGAAATGAACATGCCTTCGCCATCTGCCAGTGCTCTCTGCAGTGCCTCATAAGCAGAATGTCTGTCTTTCCTTTCCTGTTCTATACTGTCTTCTATTGCGACAGAATCTTTCCTGAGTGTGTCTGTCAGAGACTGTTCTGTTCCGAATTCCAGTATGCAATCTTCCGGATCCAGTGGGTTTATATTCATAGCAGTCAGCATCATCCTCTGACTGATTCCATGCTTGCTCGAATCCACCATGATCTTGTCACCAAGGTAAAAAGATGTATACCCATCTGTGATCATTGCCATGTCTACAAATCGAATCTTTATCGTCTGGATAGGATTCGTTCTCTTTGGGAGTTCTTCTCTTGCTGCAGATAAAAGATTATCCGGGATTGTAATGTCTGGCCACTCAATGCACTCATAAATCCATCCGTATTTATTGACTGCTGTCTGATCAGACACATAGATAGACCCACCATTCACTTCTTCAACTGTGAGATAGGTTCCATCTACTGTTTCTCCTGTTTCTTCATCTGTGACAGATTCGCCCTTTGCACCAAGTGGAAGGATTGCAGTGATCACTGACCCATAGTTTACTTCAATAGCCAGGTCAATCAGATTCTCTCCAAATCTCACAACCTGTGATGCATCAAAGCTATAGTCCTCAATGTAATCCACGTACTTCTTCCCATTCTGCATTCTTGCCCGGATATATCCACCTGCAGATGATTCCTGGAATTTGTCGTTAAAGAAAGTCAGTGTCCTTCCTGGCTTTTCTGACGATCTTGTTATTGTTGCGTTGACAGTCACGTTCCCGACATTGAATTTCTTTGCTTCCTCTACGTTTGCATTGTGGTTCAATACCATTTCGCTAAATAACGAAGATGCATCGCCATTGAATTCAAATGCCGGATAGTATGTGTCCCAGAAATATGACAAGATTCCTTCGCACTGCAATTCACCGGTCAGATAGAAATCTGATGCACTCGTGATAGGTCTCCCTCTCCACAGTTCCACATTTTTTCTGTAGAAGATAATCTCATCTGTCAATGGCTGCACGTTATTTCTTTCAACGTTTGTTGTTGGAATTCTCATAGTGAGAAGTCCGCTTTTCCGAACCTCTAACGACAGCTTGCACTCAGTCAATGTTCTGTCTGCGTTATCCGGCTCGTATATTACATATTCAGCAGTGCTGTTTCTGTGTACCCCAGTTATCTTATACATTTACATCTTCCTCGTTCCGCTACTGTTTTTCTGATAAGGCTCACAATCTGCTGTGATTGTCACCTGCAGTGTTCCATCTGGAAGAAATTCAAACTCCGTCATCGTCCTTCCGGTCCAATGATACGGATCGCCTTCCTCCTGGATCGTCATGCGTTTCCCATGGATCGCATCCTCTATTCTTTTAAATAAAGTGCTGTTCCTGGTCCCTTTTATGGACTGCCTTGTCTGAAATGTATGGGATACCGGAAGCATCCCATAAAAGACTTCACCGAACACTTCGGTAGAATCAATGTCCCCATCAATGCTCGGTGCTTCTTCATAGATCGTTTTTACTTCCGGTTTCCCAGTTTCACTGTCAACGAGGACAAGTCCCCAGTCTCTCCAAGTGTTATATGAACCATAGTTCACTGACTTGATCAGGATCATAAGCCTCGACCTCCCATCACTGCCAGTTTGCCCATGGCTTTGTTCATTGCAGGAGCAGTCTCACCAACAAGCACATCCTTGTTAATGTACATCTTTGTTCCGGCTTCTATGTATGGCATCATCTGTTCCAGTGCGCTGCAGATTGCTTCCATCTTTCCAGAAAGCATGGAGTCCATTGCCTGGCCAAACCATCCCATCAATGTATTCTTGCCAATGACAAGTTCTCCTCCTGGGCCATCTCCGAACCCCTTCATTCCTGCTGCAGTTGAGAGGATTGTTGGGTCTTTAAACATTACAGGAGTATCGTATGCCTTCCGATACCAGTCAATGGAGAATTTTGGAACCGACGGAGGATTCAGCGAGAAGTTTCCTGAAATCTTCGGATGTGGTAGTTTGATCTTCGGATGTGGGAGTGTAATGTTAAACTTATCTTTAATCTTTCCTACAATATCTTCTACCTTTGATTTAACAGCATCAAGTTTGTCTTTGATCTTATCTTTCAGCTTGTCGAATGCTTCCACTGCCTTGTCTTTTGCAGCTCCGAATCCGTCCGATACTTTGCTCTTTATTTTATCAACAATGTCGGAAACCTTCGTCTTTACCGCATCAAACTTCTCAGCAGTCTTTGTCTTCACTGATTCCCATTTATCAGAAACTGCAGTCACGATCTTGCCAAGAATATCAGACAGGGTTGATTTGATTCCATTCCATACGTTGGATACTGTTGTCTTTATTCCGTTAAGAATAGGAGTGATTGTGCTTTTAATCTTATTCCATACAGATTTGATTACATTTGATATTGCAGTCATTGCGGTTGTGATCAATGTCTTAAATTCATTGAATTTTTCTGTGATCACACCACCAAAGTTCTCCCATATAAACTTCCATGGTATAAGCAGAAGGTTTACATAGGCTTTGATAACCTCTACTACAAGCATGATCCCAACCTGTACTACGTTGCAGATCGTCTCAAATGCTCCCGATATAAACTCTCCAATTCCTGTGAATGCTTCGCCTATGGATGCTATTACAGATTTTATTCCTTCCACAACTGTGGATATTTTTTCTTTGATTGCTTCCCATATAGTTGAAGCATATTCTTTGATGGTATCCCAGTTCTTATATAGCAATACACCCGCTGCCACAAGCGCAGCTATGATCGCTATAACGATTCCTATCGGTCCACTCATTGCAAGCATGGCACCTTTCACCGCTGTAAATGCCCCTGCTATCTTTGGCCACACAGTCATTATCTGCCCAGCAAATAACATGAGTTTCCCTATTGTGATCAGCACCGGTCCTATCGCTCCAGCTACTGCTGCCAATACTATTACCAGTTTCTGAGTCCCCGAATCCAGATTTGTAAACCATGTCACCAAAGCACTTATTTTTTCCACCAGTGTTGTTACAAATGGCATCAAGTACTCTCCGATTGTTATTGCTAACACTTCCAGCTTCGACTTCAGTATTTCAATATCTCCTGAGAAGTTATCAATCTGAACATCTGCCATCTGCTGTGCGCTTCCGCTTGCTTCTTTTAAGCCTGTTGATAATTCATTTACCTTTTCTTTCGATGTCGATGCCATATCGTTAAATATGGCAAGTCTTGATGATCCGAATATTGTTTTGGCTGCTGCGTTTGCTTCTTCTTCACCCATGTTTTTCATCGCTGAAGAAAGTTCATCTATGACAACGTTGAAATCTTTTGCCTTCCCATCGGAATCATATGCAGATACACCAAGTTCGTCCATTGCATCTTTTGCCTGTTTCGTTGGCGCATACACCCTTGTCATTGCTGCCGCTAATCCTGTCGATGCCTCAGAGCCAGTCACATTCGCTTCTGCTAATCTCAGCAAAGACAATACTGTTCCTTCTGCTGACTGTCCATACTGGTTCGCTGTGGCAGATACACTGGAAAAAGCTGTTCCCAATTGTGTGACATCTGTGTTGGCTAATGAAGAACCTGTTGCTATCAAGTCTGCATATACTGCAGCATTCTTCATTTCGTCTCCATAGCCTTTTACCGCACCAGTTACATAGCTCGCAGCCTGTCCCATCTCAATGTTCCCGGCCGCAGCAAGTGCCAGTACAGAAGGCAGGGCCTCATAAATCTGCTTTGTATTCAGTCCGGCCATTGCAAGTATATTAATTCCATCCGCTGCTTCGGATGCAGAAAACTTGGTTTCTCCTGCCATTTCCTTCGCAAGATCTGACAGTGCATCCATTGTATTGACTGTCTGCCCATCAAGTTCTTCCATTGAGCCTTTAGTGATTCTTAGAGTCGCTTGTACCTGGCTCATCGCAGTCTCGAAGTTACTTGTACTCTTTACAGAAGCAACCCCAAGGCCTGTCACCGCTGCAGTCACTGGCAACAATGCTTTCCCTACACCTTCGACTTTTCCACCGACATCCTGGAATTTTTGCCCCATCTGTGTGATCTTCTCAAACTTAAGTTCTTGCGCTGATTTCTCCAAGGCTTGGAGGCTCTGCTCTGTCTTTACGATTTCTCGTTCAAGTGCCTGGAATTCTTCCTCGCCTATATCACCATTAGCAAGTGCATTCTTGGCTTCTTCTTCTGCCTGTTTTAAGGCCTTCAATTTATTCTTTGTCAGTTCAATTTCTTTTCCCAACTGCTTCTGCTTCTGTGCCAGAAGGTTTGTGTTCGTTGGATCAAGTTTTAATAATTTGTTAGTGTCTTTTAAGTCTCTATTAGTGGAGTTTATCTCTCGGTTGACATCTTTCAAGGCCTTACCTAGACCACTTGTGTCTCCACCAATCTCGACTGTGATCCCGGCTATTTTTCCACCTATTGCCATTTATCCCACTCCTAGAATTTGTCGAAATCTTCCTGTGTGGCCAGATTTGGATATTTAAAACTGTCGTTTGCCTTTTCTGTCCAAATATCCAACACTAGACCAATAGACAAAAAGTCGAGATCCCTGATAGAGATCCCGACTTCAAGACACCTGAGCAAAAACAACGGAGTTGTTAACTCCCTGCTACTTTTGCCAAGTTTTTTTTTGCGTTCGCTTCCGTTTCCATATTGAGTCCCCATAAGTTAAGGATTTCCGGAAGTATCTGATAGATTGAGAACATATCAAACTGATCAAGCCAATCGTCAATGTCTGGGATTGAGTTGTCAGCATGATATGCCATGATATATGCCACATTTTCGAACAGTTCAAGATCTTCAATCTCAAACTCTGTTCCCTGTGTTGCTTCATCATAAGACGAATTAAGTTTTCTCAAGTCTTTGAAAATGTCTCTCTGGAATTTTGCTCGATAAAGACGAGGCACTGTGGCAGATGCTCTAAAATCCACCTTTCTTCCAGATATTGTGATTGTCTTTTTAAGCATGATATTTCACTCCTTATTATGCAATGTTAGGTTCCTGTACCTTTGTAAACCAGCTGTTATATGCTGTTTCATCTGTGTCTGGTGTTGTCTTACCCTTGATCCAGCCATCTGCTCTAGGGTCAGCATTCAGACTCATTGTTTCTGTCTGAGGTTCAACAGTGTCTTCCTGTGTTGCTCCGTTGATGTCAGGTCTCTGTGCAGTACAGTACAGGAACACGTGACGAGTTGCTTTCTTGTCACCTTCAAACTGGAACATCATTGCGAATTTACCAGTTTCTGTATCATCGGATTTTTCCCAAAGGATTCCTTTGGAGTCTTTTTTTTCACCAAGAATTTCTTCACGGAACCAGTCTGGAATTAATGCAATCTCCAAGTCTCCAGAATATCCATTGTTTGCATTAGTACGGAAAAATACCATATTATCTGCGTGGAATGGATCAGAGCTTCCTTCTGGACTCATTGATAAGTTAACCGCACCAAGGATTGCCTTTGGTGTTCCATATGTATATGTGATCGCTCCTGATACAGAGTCAATATTCTCTGTACATTTAGCCACGTACACATTTTTTAAACCATATTTGATTTTATTTGCTTCTCCTGCCATTTTTTATTCCTCCACAAAACTTGTTGTGTAAATTACTAAGTGACCTTCTTCATCATCCAGGAACGTTTCTTCTTTTGTGTATGGCATGTCATTCTCTTTCAAGATTGATTCCATTTTCTTTTCCAGCACAATATCTTTGTCTTTTGTATATAGTTCAATGAACACTGTTGGGATGTTCACGAACGAGATATTGTCTGCTTTAAACGTTTCTGTTGATTCAGAAAAATAAACGTAATATGGGAAGCCTCCAGGAGCATTTCTCTCTGAGAATTTATAGTAAGCACCTGGAATACCCATATCACTTAATATTTCTTTTAATTGAACGAAATTACTTACCATATGCCTCCTGCCCCACTTTTGTGGCCTCTTGTATCGCTCTTTCTTCTGCAGGCTTGATATGGACTCTCGCTCCAGTTCTTCCACCATTTGGCTTGGCATGTCCATGCTCTAGCAAATGTGTAAGTCCTGGCTTCTTTCTGTTGTGGACTGTTATTCTTATATCTTCATTAGACTTGAATACAGTCTTTGCGGTCCAACCGCCTGCATATCCTCCGGACTTTCTTGGCGAAGCACCTTTCAGTTCTTTGGCTGTGTTCTTCGCCAGTTTTTCCAGTCCCTTCTGCAGCTTTTGCGATGATTCCTTGTTATACTTCTCTAGTTCACTCATGACTGCCGCTGCCAGATCGTCCAGTTTTATCTTCTTAGCCAAAATCTCCGACCTTCTTTCCAAGGTACAGTTCTATAACATCGTCATCCCTTCTGTGGTATGTCCTATAGATACTGTATTCTTCGCCATCATAGATAGCCTTTGATTCATGATCATAATTGATATAAGCAGTTTCAAGCATGATTTCAGGGCGAAGGCCTTTTATGTTCGCTTCAAAGAATTCATCACGACCTACTGTGCCTTCTGTTACCAAGACTTCTCTTGGTTCCCCTGGAACCATCTTTTCCTGGCCAATCTCGTCAAATTCGAACGTACTGGATATGAGATATGCTACTCCGTCCATTAATCATCACCCTTGCCCTTCTGTGACATTAATTTGTTGTTAAGCTGCCATCTCAGCATCCTTGGCATCACTCGTTCGAATTCCTTCCGTCCTCCAACTTCATAACCTTTTCGGTTTCTGTAGATATGTGCTGCGTACATTTCTATGAGCATATTATCTTCACGAGTATCATAAAGTTGGATGCCTTCTGTCTCAATGGCTGCTCTTGCCATTGCTATCATGTTGAGAAGTAAATCATCGTATGCGGAGGCACTAATCTGCAGATCTGTTTTTAATATTTTCAGAATTACTTCGTCCATAAGTGCCTCCTTCTAGATTATGCGTTTGCTGTGTCAGTTGGGAATGTGATGGATGTAGTTGGTGCAGATGTTGTGATGGACATAAGACCAAATGCTTCTGCGATTACTGGGACACCATCATATCTTGCTGTGCCTTTGAAGAGTGTCTGATCTTCAACGAAACGAGCATGTTCGGAACGAGCGATCTGTGTTCCTGCTCTCTGAACGAGTAAGTATGCTGGGAAGTATCCGTATACAATTTCACCATCTGGAATGAATGGAAGTTCTACAATGTCACCGCCAAGGATAGGCATTGTGTTGTTCATACCTGCAACGATTGTAGCCTGTGCATTTTTGCCCATTGATTCTGCGAGAAGTGTAAGATGAGTATTTTCGGACATGCACCATGTGATACCACCGGAGTAGTATTTGTTCTTAACATTTTTACGAGCAAGGATGATCTCTTTGAATAGTGCCATTTCTGTCTTGCCTGTACCGGTTGTGATGTTAGTAGTTGCAAGGTTAACGAATGGTCTTGCTGTTGCAGGGTAACCGGATGGTGCAGAAGTCTGAGCGAGACGAGTTACGATACCAAGTGGCATCTTTGTACCTGTACCATAAATGATCGCTTTGTCGAGTGCGATAGCGATGGACTGACCTAATGCAGAGATGATCTTGCCTGCAAGGTTTACATCATTGTCTTCGAGGATTGCGTTACAAACTGCGAAGAAACCGCCAACTTTGTAACCATCCACTTCTACATCGTTGAATGTAAGGTCGAGTTCATTGAGTGTTGCACACATTTCTGTCCAGATCGCTTCTGGAATGTCACCCATAATACGCTGTCTAGCTGTGCCGGATACCTGTTCCATTGTAACCTTTGGAATTAATTTGGAATTTCCGTACATTTCCTGTTCTAAGAGGCCGAGCATTTCCTGTGGGATTGTAAGGCCTACGTTGTTCATAGTACGTTTTTCTTTGATTGCTTTTCTAACTTCTGCGAGGAAGTTTTTAACTGTTTCTCTTTCTGTAAATGCAGTTCTTTCCTGCATGGACATTTCGCCAAATCTTACGTTTCTTACTGGCATGATTTTACCCTCCTTGTCTTTGGATCTTCCTTCTTCTGGTTCTGGCATTGGTGCAGGCTGCTGCTTTTCTGCTTCTTCCAGTTCTTCTTCTAAGTCAGCGATTTCCTTTTCAAGGCCTGCGATAGCAGATTCATTTTCTTTTTTCTCTGTTTCGAATTTTGCCACTTCTTCGTCAACCGCTGCCATGTCTTCTTCTGTCTCAGCTTCATTGATCGCTGCTTCGAGTTCTGCTTCTCTTGTTGCAAAGCCTGCAGACTTTTCACGTAAAGCATTTAACTCTTTTGACTTATTATCAATAACTTTTCTGAGTTTGATAGCTTTTAAACCCATAGCTATTCTCCTTTCAATTTTTTAGTGATACTTTCTTTCCAAGCATCTCTTTTTCTCTTCTGTACCTGTTCCAGGTCTTTTTCCCTTGCAGATACGGATGTTTCTGTGTATGCAGGGAATGTGCACACAGACACTTCATACAACTTCACTTTTCTGATAGTCCAGTGGACACTTCCGTCTTCTCGGAATTCGGTTTCCTCGTCAAGAATGTCGAAGCCAAATGAACACTGATCTACATCACCACGTTTCACACGTTCATACAGGTTCATTGCATCTGAATCGTTCGGATTGATTCTGATCTTGCCCCATAAGCCATGTGAGTCTTCACGAAGTTCCAATGTGGAAGCCTTATTTCTTCCGAGGACCAGTCGTGTTTCATGGTTGACCAGTGCTCTGACATCTTCACCAAGAGTGTCAGAAAAAGCGCCAGGTGCTACAGACTCTGTTGCTCCTGGCCATATTTCGTAGTTGCTATTAAAAACGGAGAAGTATCCTTCTATGTGAAGTTCTCCTCCGTCATCCCTTGTATTGAATTGTGATTGACAGGATCTGACCTGTCGCATGTCTCTATTCGCCATTATCTGCTCCTTTCAACTTCTGCTGTTCGCCAACCTTGTCCACTGGAATATAGTTTTCCAGGATAACCAGTTTGTCGAGTCCTTCAATTGGTGACATTCCCATCTTGTCCCTGACTTCGTTACCTGTCACGATGCCTCGGTCATATACTGTTCCAAATACATCGCTTATGGTTTTTATGTCGTAGGAGTAGAGTGAGAACATGTTAAATTTCCAGTACCATTTCGGAGACATCAATAGTTTCTTTGTCATCTCCTGCTGAATGATCAGTGCGACAGAATGTACTGTGGTCGAGATAAAATTATTCCATTCCTGTGCATTGAATTCTCCAACACCAAGGATAAAAGCCGGCACTCCAAGGATTGATGCCACTGTCTTTTTATCTATCTCAACACCTTCATGTATCGCCAGGTCTGATAGTGACAATGGTCTTACCTGTTCCACTGCAAACTGCTCTGCTGGAATCAACCATGGTTCCCCTGCCGAAGACGTCTCTATATACTCAGAAAGAAGTTTCCTTCTTCCTTCTCGTGACGAGAATCCATCTGCAAGAGCATCAACCTTTATGATGATTGAAGGCTTCCACTTCGACTGCATAAATCCTTTTTTAGTGGCTGCTGCCTGTCCAAGGTTGTCCACTACATCCTTCAAAGACACTGTGATTCCTTGTCCCATCCACGGTCTATCCTTTTCCGGGTTGTAAACAAAATGGAGTAAATCTAACGGATCATGCATTTTCCCATCGATAGAAATCTGATAGGCATCACCATTTTGAATGAACGACACCCTGGAAGGTGCTATTGGAGTCAGGTCTCCCAAATATCCACCATCGGTATGTGGATAAACAACACTGTTCCCATCACCATGCAGTAAAAGGTTCATAACGATTGCTGTCATCCATGTTTTTCTTGTCATGTATTCGCAGGGCTGAATATCAACATGTCTGCTCAGTTCATTTTCGATTCGTTGGTGTCCCTTTTTACCATTCTCCATCAAATGGATTGTCATATTTGATATTAAGTTTGCTATCGTAAAGCACCCTGCCATCACTTCTGGGTTCTTATCCAATGATGTATATCCATCACCACATAGGATTTCATACCCTTCTTGTGTTGTCAGGAATGCTGCAGATCGTTTTTTCTTTTTTCTTCGAAATATCCCTTCAAACATTCTTCCTCCTACTCTCCCCACCATTCTGCTCCGGCATTGGTTTTCTCAATATCTATCAGCATTTGCTTTGTTGCTATTACATCTGCATCAAAAAGGTCAATTCTTCGATTTTTGTGAACCTTTTCGAATCTCACAAACTCGTCAGAATCTTCAATTGCTTTTACATTGCCTATACAATACTCATAGGCCTTGTTGCCCATGTAATAATATGCTTGTTTTTTAATCTGTTTCTCAATTTCTCGGAATGCTTCTGTCTTTTCGACATATCTCTGAGACTGATCACGCATTCTGAATCCTGCTTTTTTCATCTTTAGGACAAATTCTCGTGAATATCGTCTATCATATCCAACCCATTTAATCTTGAAACCGAGCTTTTTCATGTCAATGAACCACTGCACTGGGTCTTCGTAGTCTATAACATCCGAATTACACATGGTCAGCCATCCCATTTCCTCCCACCAGAAGAACGGAATGTTGTCTTCCTCTGCTTTTTCATGTGCTGCAGTAATTGGCATGTATGCATGTGTTATCGAAATATCCACACCTTTGTACCTTCCATGTAGACATGTCCCTGTCAAGTCGTACATCTTCGACAAATCGGCTCCTCCATACCACTTAATTGGCAGTTTTGCCAATTCTGTGAGTGTCCAGTGGTACTTTTCATCACTAGATTGTACTTGGAATATATCGAAGTACGAATCTAAAGCATTCGTGTAGATATTCAAAGATTTATTTAGAAACTCATTTCTTCCAGTTGGATCATTCTGGGCCTGCAAGGCCTCATTCATGATGTCTTGTGGTCTGATCGTGACTCCATAGTTCGGATTTGCCTTTTCATGCTCGATCGGATTCGTGTAGTCATCCGGATTGTCAGCCTGGCAAATGAAAATGAAGTATTCTTCATCTTCTTTTGTCCCTCTCATGATTTCCTTGCAATACTGGAGTCGCTCATAACAGAATGAATTCGTATCTATTCCAGCTGTTGTTATACCTATCAGCAATTTGTTGATGTATGCTTTCATCGCTTGCTTATAGACATAGTATTCATTGGCATTTTTATACGCATGAATTTCGTCCAGGATAATGATATTTGCATTCAAACCATCGGCTCGTTTCGCATCCGCTGCCAATGCCTGGATTCTCATTGCTCCGGCCTTCATCCCTATTCCATCATAGAACGTTCGAGAAATCGAATGTTCTGCGTTGTTGTTCAGAATCTTGAAATTCTTCGTTTCACCCATGTAGTCTATGTTTTCTCGTATGTTCTCGAATGCTTCCAGCGCTCTATCCATCTTTGTTGCGATGATATAAAGCACTGAGAAGTACTGTCTATCGAGAAGTGATAGTGCCCAGGCTAGAGCCGAAGCGAAAAACGTTTTAGAATTCTTTCTTGGCAAAAAAATAAAGGCTTCCTTGAATCTTCGTTCGTTGGTGCCCTTATAGTAAAAGCCTGCTATGTTGTAGCATATGAATTTTTCCCATTTCTCCAGCTTAAATGGTTTCCCACGTGCCGGACCTTTGATGTGAACAAATGTGGATTCGATAATTTTGATCACGAAGTCCGCATCTTTTGTCCTCATTTCATATCTTGGGTTCTCTAAATCTTTTAGGAACCTTTTGGCGGCAAGAACCCTGTCTTCATTTGCAATGATTTTTCCATCAATTATCCCCTGTGCATACCCTATGACCTCGCCAAAAAGTTTACTTTTAGCCATCGGCAGTCAACTGGAACAATGCTTCGTCCAGTTTGCTCATTTTTTGTGTCGAAAGTCCGTCTGAATTAATCTTCTTCAATCCTTCCGGTGTCAGACCTAGTTCCCTACTGTAAATCAACACATTTTTCTGCAATGATTCTATGATCATGTAGCTTGGATTCTTCACGAAGTTTGTGGATCCATTCTTGTTGGTGTGCTCCACTAGGAATTTCCCTCCAGATGAAACAAATTGTTTCCTTGCTTCGTCCATGTCCTCGAAGATCTGTGCCAGGTTGCATATCACTTTTTCAAACTCCGGTTTATAGGTTCCGACCGACTTCATGTTCTTGATTATTCTTTTTTCATACGTTGTGGCCTTCATCCTATCACCTCACTTTTCATGTCAAAAAACCACTCTTTTTTTCATCATTTTTTCGTTGTTTTTGGAATCAACAAAAATTACGACTTAATTCTAGAAGAAAATCTTTGATTTCTCAAAGTTCCCCTTTTGCAAAAAATGCTGCGCATTTGGAA
>JAGHSX010000114.1 GCA_018065645.1 Candidatus Scybalousia scybalohippi | reverse complement strand
TTCTAATAAAATATCTGAAGGTATGTTATTGAATGAATTATCAAATTCTACCCATAATCTAACAACTAATGCATTATCGTTTTTTGCTAATTTTGTTTTATATAATAAAGTTTCAACCTTATTTTTAAATGATTCATCATCACTTTTTATATTTGCAAAAACAATTTTTTCAACAGCGTAAAATTTATCTCGAATTGGATAAGAATTAGTATTATATTTAAATATAGGCGTTAATGTTGAAGTTTCCCCATTTTTAAATTTTTCAAGTTGTTCTGTAAAATCTTTTTTATTTATGATAGTGCCATTTTTTGTAATAGGCGTAAAATAATAAGATTCTGAATTTTTAGTTATATTATCAATATAAGTAGATGTCCATTGTTTTCCAATAGCTCCCCAGCCAACTTCTTCAAAATCTTTATTAGTTTTTATTCTGATAGGATTTGCAAAATCAAAATCTTCATTGTAATTTTGAGGTTTTTGTTCTTGTGAAAATATCTCATTTTTTATTTGGTCAACAAAATTGTTTCCATTATTAGAAAAACCAACATCTCGCCCTTCTCTTTTTGCATCTATATATGCTTGAGGTTCTGACAGTCCATCTCCATCGAAATATTTTAATTCAACTTTTTTGATTCCTTGACTATCTGTTGTTGATATTCTTTCAAAATATTTACGTTTTTCACGAATATTTTCTGGATTCCATTTTTCAGTTTCAGTATCGTATTTTGGACAGAAAGATTCAGCTATTAACGAAAGTTGTTTTAATGAACTTCCTCCAGTTTCAGCAACATCTTGTTTTAATGTTAATGCTACCAAACAAAATTTATTCATATCTTCTTTTGATAGTGGACGAAGTGGGTAATTTGCAGCAGATATAGAAGTTTTATTTTCACTACTATCCAAAGCCTTTTTGAAAGCAACTTTATCAAAAGAGAATGTTCGCATATAGACCCATTTACAAAGGTCTTGATAAGTCATATTTGACCAACTTTCTGTGTCTTTATTCCCTTCCTCATTTAAATAAGAAGGAGTTATACGAATTACACGGACTTCTACGGAATCAATATCAGCATAAGTTTTTCCATTTGAATCTTTGTCATATCCAATAAGTTTACGACATTCTTCATCTGTAAATTCTTTTACAACAACATAACGTCTTTCATTTACACCATACTTTTTCTTAAAATCATCTACGTTGATTCCGTTACTTGTAATTGATAAGTTATGATGATTTAGGCTTTCTTTATTGTAAAAGAAATTCTTTGTAATACAATATATATAATTAGAATCATACGTTACCTTCTTGAAATCATCTGTTGTAAATCTTGAACCTAATGTTAAATCATCTCTATAATAATCTTGATATACTTTTGAAATTCCCGAACCATTTACTGTAAGCATATCCTTAAAAACCCATTTACCATTGTTTTCAAAACCTCGGCTTTTGCTCATTGAAGTTAAATAAGATTCTTTAGACAGCCATTCATAAGTTTCTTTTGATATTTTGCAATTAAAAGAAGATTCTATACTATCTTTAAGACCATTTTTTCGGAATCTGTTTAATGTTACAGTCCAATATCCATTGGTAATATCATCTATGCTAATATTTTCAGAAGTTTTTATTTCGTTAGGCTGAGTTTCTGTGCCAAATTCAAAAAGTTTTTCTGCATATAACCATTTGTCGTTTTCAATAAATTCTTTTCTGTCAGACTCTTTATTTTTATCATAATATCCGCCTGGAATACTATTTCCTTTGTAATCATAGAAATTTGATTGTCCTCGACTTGATTGATAATCATAAAGTTTCTTTTCGTAAGTATAAAGTTTTGGTTCTATTCTGCTTATAATACCGTTTTCAGCACTACTTAACTCTATGTAATCAAAATTATTCCAACCTTGTGGGGCAAGTGCGTCTGACGATGGTTGCCCCTTTTTTACAAATCGCCATTGAATAGCAAGCCTTACAGGAAGATTGTAATAAGATATTTTTCCTTTTTTAGAACGCTGTGCATAAAGTCCGCTTGGAAAATCTAATTCAACTTCAATTCTTTTAGGACAAGAACGGGAAAATCTTACAGAATTTGTCATATATCCATTAGGGACAGATGCTCCTTTGTATATTTTGTTACCTAATTCTTGAATAAGAGAGTCTTTTATGTTTATAAGATTTGCACCAACTTCAAGTTGTTCTGTTGCTTGAGGAAATATTTGTCCATATCTGTCATCATCATTCTCAGACCAATCTCCTGCTTGAAGGATTTCGATTTTGACATCATTATTTTTCCATTTTCTAAGGATTTGCCCATTATCAATATTTGATTCAGAAACACCTTTTAATGTTCCGTGCATTACAGTACCTATTCCTGCTATAGATTCTGTCGAGCGATTATAAGCAAGATAAGTTTTATCAATCTTGAAATCTGTCAATCTGAGAGGTGCATATCCGACACAATACAATGCAGAAACGTACTGTCCACCATCTTCGCCTGAAAAACTCTTTGTGTATGTTGTACAATAAGGGCTTCCTACAACATAAGGTGCAATATGATGTTTTCCTAAAATCAATGGAAAAACGTGGTCTGTTATATCTTGGTTTCCACAGCCTGAAATTGAAAGGTTTTTCTCTGATTCAAGAGATTCTTGCTGTCTTGAATTTTTTTCTTGGTCACTCAAAGAATATGCTGCATAGATTTGCAATCCCAATCCAATAGCCATAAGAGATGCACCAACAACAAGTCCTACACCAGTCCAACTTGTTGCTACACCGACAATAGAACCTGCTGTAACTAATAAACCACCTACAATTTCACTTACAGCAGCCATTCCTGGTCCCATTTTTTTTTCTGGGATAAGCATTATTTTAATAACATCATTTTCTTTTATGTCGTAGCTAAGAGAAACTTCTTTATCATTTGCAATAACTACAGTTTTATATCCTTCTGTTTCAGTATCAACAAAAATAGTTTCGCCTGTATCTACGTCATAACATTCAATAAGTTCTGTTTCATCACTAAATTTGTCGATATAGTTTGAAAGCATTTTCTCAATAGATGTTTTTTCAAAATATTCAAAAGTATTTGGTTCAACGCTAAATGGTGAATCGTAGATATTAATAACTGCCATATTTTAATCCTCAAAGATAGTGAATACAAAAAAGTTATCGTTGTTGATAAACAACGAATGATTAAAGATTTAAGTTTCTTTTTAGAGGTTAAAATGTACGGAAAAGAAATTAGCGAATTAAATGATATTGAAGTAGATGATAACTCTTTAGCTCTTGTTTATAGTAACACAAATAATCAAGGTGTTGGAAAAACCTTTCTTAAAAATATAAGAGATGTTGTAGGTATGAAATCTCTTAGAGCAATTATAAGAAGTATTCTCCCCCATTCAGAACCAAGTGTAGAAGTTACAAGGACTGATACAGACTATACAATAAATTTGAATATTCCTAAACCTAATGATATAAAAGACCATTCTGTTTCAGAAAATATTGATGAAAATGGTTTTAGAAGTAATGATGTTAAAATTACCTATGAAGATGAAACAGAAACAAAGTTTACTGTAAGAGACGGAATCGGAATCAAATCTCATATTGTCGAAGAATCCACAGACAAAAACGGATTGAGAAAAAACACAGTCACAGACACTCTTTCTGATGGAAATGAAAAAAGTTATGAAGTAAAAGACGGAATCGGAATCAAAGAAACAAAAGTCGAACAAAAAGACGGTGATTCTGAAATTTCTAAAATCACATTAACTTTCACAGACGGCACAACAAAAGAAGTCGAAGTGCGTAACGGGAAAGGAATTGAATCAATCGAATACACTCCGTCAAATGTTAGTCGTGGCGAAAATAAGTTCAAAGTAAAATATTCAGACGGAACAGAATCAAATCAGTTCACAGTTTTGAACGGTAAAGATTTCCGAGTAGTTCATTCATTCAAATCAGTAGAAGAACTTGAAAATTCAAATTTCAAATGGACTGATAGAGATGAAGTAGAACACGAGATTGAGTTCAACGATTTCGTAATGATTGATACAGACAGCGTTGAAGATGAAGATACTGGAAAACTCTATATGTGTGCTGATGAAAACGGTGAGAAAGTATGGCACTTTATTGGTGACATATCAGGTTGCAAAGGCGACACAGGAACACTTGAAATCGGAGAAGTTACAACTGTCGAACCAGATGAAGAAGCAAGTGTTGAAAATGTAGGAACACCACAATCAGCAATATTGAATTTTAAAATTCCAAAAGGCGATAAAGGAGAAACTGGCAACACCGCAACAGTCGAAGTCGGCACAGTTGAAACAATTGAACCAGAAGAAAGTGCAAGTGTCGAAAATGTTGGCGATGAACACAATGCTATTTTCAATTTCAAGATTCCAAAAGGTGCTAATAATCAATCTGTAAAAGAAGTCGAATCTCTCCCAGAAAATCCAATTAATAATGTTTACAATACTCAAAACGGAAAAGTTTTCTCAAAAGATGTGGAACTTGCAACAAAAGAATGGATTTTGGATTTAATCGAAAATGTACGAAAAGAAGAACGGTTAGCAGCACATCCGAAGGGAAGTCTATTATGGACAAGTGATCCAACTAATCCAGGAGAATATTTGGGTGGCACTTGGGTTCGGATTAAAGATAAATTCGTTCTCGCTGCTGGTGATACATACAAAGCTGATGCAACTGGTGGTAGTGCAACTGTTCAGTTGACAAAACCAAACTTACCTGCACATGATCACGGAATGAATCACCATCATTATACAGGTGGGACAACTGATGGTAATAATAGAGGACATACTCACGGAATGAATCACCATCATTATTGGTCAGGAAGTGCAAGTCATCATCATAGCGTTTTTTCGCAAGGTGATCATAGCTCTCGTTATACAGGATTATCTTTCAATCATACTTCAGGCAGTGTTGGATTCATAGGAGCCTATGAATCCAGTAAAAAAGGAGAAGGCTGGTATGAGAAAAACTATCAATCTCAGCAGTTAATACAGGATACAACGGTTTCACTTTCAGGCTGGACAGGTGATTCAAAAACAACTTCTAATAATGGTGTTGACAGAACATCAACTGATGATGAATCTCAAAATCATACACATACTTGGGGAAACTGGTCTGGAGATTCGTGTACAACAGCAAACAATTCAACTGTAAGAAGCAAAACCGATCCAACAGGAAGCGGAACAGCATTCTCTATACTTCCGCCTTATGTTGTTAAGTATTGTTTCGAGCGTATAGCTTAGGCGGTTCTTTCAAAAGTGAAAAAGTACAAAATCAACTTAAAGAAATCGAAAAAGCTAGACAAAGGCAAGAAACAGAAAACGTCTAACAATGTCTAACAATGTCTAGTTTTTGTCCTTTTAGACATTGTTAGACAAAAAAATCATATTTTCCCAGTCTTTTTTGCTTTAATATATTCGTTTACAGCGTTTTCTATTCCTTTGCTTAGACTTCTCATCTCGATTTTGAAATGGTTAGTCCACTCTTCCCATTCTTCTTTTGTAACTTTAACTGATAAGGCTATTTTATCGTGTTTTCCGATAATTTCGCCTTTGCGAGTTTTTTTAGCAAGTTTTACTTGAGATTCTGTTTTTGGAGGTTCAATAGGTGCATCAAAATTTGCTAATTGACCTTGAGATTCATTTATTTCTGGTTTAGCGAAATCAAAACGACTTGTTTTTACTGTAGCCATCTTTTCCCCTACCCTATTTTGATAAAGATTCTGCAATTTGTTTGAATGCTAATAATGTTTCAGGCTTTGCACTTCCTGTTTGCTGAATAGATATATGAGATTGTTGTGCCTTTTTGAAAGCCTGATCTACAGGAATTGTAAATATTTCATATCCATATTCTTTTAATCCAATAATATCTTCGTAAAAAACTTTCTGCTGAGAAAGACGGTTATCTTTTGAATTAAGAACAATTTTTTTTAAAAGAGCTTTTTCTGCTGGAATGTGTAATTGTTTTTTCATTGATTTTAAGTTGTCACTAAATATTTGGAATCCGTCTGCTGAAAATTCATCAAGTTGTAAAATTGCAATAACTTCATCAGCGGAATTGATTGCACTTTTTTCAAGCGAAGTAAAAGCTGGGGACGTATCTATTATACAATATTCAAAAATATCTTTTACAGTTTCTAACATATCAGTAAAAGCAAACGGTTCTGACGGAGATTTATTTTGTTGATATTCTCTTAATTGTCCATTCAGACCTGCTGTTGGAAGAATAAAAAGATTTTTTTCTGCCGTCTGATAAATAGCTTGTTTTATATCTTTATGTCCAAAAAGAACATCAGCCAACTCTGACTCAATAGATTCTCCACCTAACCAACTTGTTGCATTTCCTTGAGGGTCAACATCAACCAATAATGTTTTCCCCAATCTTGAAAGTTCAACAGCAATAGTTGCTGCACAAGATGTTTTTCCTGTTCCGCCCTTTGATAAAGCACACGCAAAAATTTTCATAAAAATACCTCGATTTGAAGTACCCTCGCCTAAAGGCGAGGGATTCTGAGAGTTCTCACGAAGCATCTCTTTCTGTTTCATCGAACGCTCCAGCAAGAACTAACTGACAATCAGC
>JAGHSX010000074.1 GCA_018065645.1 Candidatus Scybalousia scybalohippi | reverse complement strand
AAAGTATCGAAGTACATAACTGGGTATTTAGTAACTAAATCGTATAATGTAACATCACAAACTGTAACTGAAGCATATTTTCTTCCTTGAATATCTAACATTTTATATACCTCCTAAGTTATTATCAGTCAAGCCAAAATTTATTTCCTTGGCCTTCATCAGAACTTATATATGGACTTAAATTCGCACGAATTTCGAACGATTGTATTTCCACGTATTTCTGTAAGAGCATATTAAATTGCAGCATAGTCATATTATACACTTGCTCGAATGTATAGCTTCCGACAGCGACTAGGCCTAAAATTCTAATCCCTAAAAAGTCTTCTGGCTTTTTATCAGGATTTTTTGTACTTTCTATTTTCTGAGCACTTGATTTCATTTTTTCAATCATTTGCTTTTCTCGCTCTGACATGTTGTCTGTTTCGTGATATTGTCCTTCATCCGAAGCACCAGAATCTGGGACTATACGAGAACATAGCTCTTTCATAAGCAAATAGAAAGTAGAATCGAGGATTACTCCTGATTCTTTCTCCCCTATATATATAGTGCCACTTATATCAAAAAACTCTACTTTTGTATGCAAAAGATGTTTGCAAGATAAAGATAAAGCAGTTCTAAGCTCATTGCTAGATAAGATATAAATTTTCCATATTTCAAAATCATCCAAATTTTTTGTTTCTTCTGTTTCATTAGATATTATATCTCTACGCTTTAAATTCCATAAATTTACTGTAGACCAATAGACTACTTCCCCCATATCAATTATATCTTGGAGTGTAGGTTGGTAAAAATATAAATTTCTTGTTATAAGTATTGGTTGCCCACTTAATACCTTTGCAAGACTAATCATCAATTATAGTTTCGTATAGCATCCTGTAACCAATTAAAATATCGGATAATTGGCAATTAACTAATCCAGTGCAACGATATTTAACACCGCCTGTTTGAGTTAGTTCATATTTCATTAAATTACTTATAACGTGGGCTATATTTAATGGTCTAATACCTTCGTTAATTATCCATTGATTACCAGGACAAAAAATATCTATAGCCAATGTAGGATGCAAAGTATCACTTTTAGCAGATTCGTCTGCTGACACTAATGATACAACAACAAGACTTCCTTCGTCTTCATCGTAAGGAAGAAGAGGTACTCTAGCTATTTGAGTATCTCTTAAATCTTTAGCGACATCCTCTTTTCTTTCTAGAGGTTTTTTATCAGTATATACCAACAATTTTTTTAATTCTTGGCAATCATTAAAAACAGTTAGGATTCTGTATATATCGTTATTGACATCTAAGAAGCTATCTGTTTCCATTACATTTTTATTTAATATCATAATATATATCCTCCTTAAACCGTTCTTATATAAACTGTCTTTTCTACTAACCCTTGTTCAGTCATGGCAGTAATTACAAATGTACCAGAGTACTTGTCTTTAATACTAATTTTTACGCCTTCTGAGCCTTCTTCAGTAGGATTAATATAATCTATCGTTTTTCTAATTTTTGACAAACAGTCAACTTCAAATGAAGCTGATGAGCCATTTGACAATTTATATTCTTCACTTGTATTCCATTCAATATAATCATTGCCATCAATATAAATTTTTGCTTCTTGTGGAACATGTTCCTCTCCTACTTCTACAGGTATAACAGTAAAAATAGTTTTGTTTTTTGATAAACTAACGATTATTTCTGTAGACCCTAATCCTCTACTGATAATTTTTTTACCATTTACTTCTACAATAGATGGGTCTTTGCTTTCTAATACATAATCTTCATCAACAGTAACACCGTCTTTTAAAACAACAATAGGTATCTCAGTAATATCTCCAGCATACAATTTCAAATCTTCTGTTAGCTTATTATGGATAGTATATTCATATACATCTGCATATGCTATTCCATTTATTCTATCATCAGTATCTAGTAACTTGTCATCTACAAGTGATAAAATAGATACGTCATCTATTGATACATTATCTACATTTGTAACTCTATATGCTTGCCCATTCAAAATAAATCTCATTTCTGGATGGAAGTCTAAGTTTCTTTGAGTGGCGGCCATCATATTCCAATCTGTATCATGCATTACAATATTATCAAAAACTCTATTAACATCAGGTGTTACTCCTAATGCATTAGTAATACGACCTGAACGAATATAAGCTGGTTGGATAAATAACTCTTTAGTGTCTTTGTCTATCCATTTTAAATCCCCAGTACAACGGTAAGCTATACCGTTAAATCCAGGTTGGTCTGGTCTAAACATTTTCTTTAAAACTATCCAGTCATTGCTGTCCCAATTAAATAAAGTACCTTTTTCTAGTCCAACTTCTAATGGAGCAATTATATTGGCAGCTTCATACTCTTGAGTTGTTTTAGTTGATAAAATTGCAACTTCATGGTCTGTATAATTTTTACTATTTTTGTGGTAAACGGAAATAGTGAAACCGTATTGGCTATCTTCTATTAACGAACTAATACTCTCCTTTACTTTAGTTTTAACATATTCTCTCTTGGTATTACCCTTAAAATGAACTCTGTCTTTGTATTCCTCGTAGCGTGTCGACATAATTAATCACCTCAAAAATAGTTTGTCTGAAGTTTGTGAAGTCTACATATTTTAGTGTAATAATTTTTAATACTAGGTTTCCCTTCACATCCTCATCTATAGTTTCATTAAAAGTAATTTCAGATAGTAGTTCGTCATATATAGTTAGCCATCTTTTGCCTTCTTCTCTCCAACATAACATTTTATATAAGCTAGAAATGATATGTTTATAGATAATATTTCTATCCATAATTCCCTCCTAATTTTTATTATTGCTCATTAACGATAATAGGGTCATCTGCATCACCATTGTGAATAGTATGCCCTGGTTTATATTCTCTACCTTTAGGCCAATTATCTAATCCACCTAAATTTCCTACTATACTTACTCTTTTGTATGTATACTCGTGTAGAGCTTTTCTCATATCTGCTAAATATTGTTGATATAAAGTTGTTAAGTTTCTTAAATTCTCGTTTGGAGAATAAGTTTTAATACCTGCATCGTAATATTGTTGTTCAATTTTTCTACTACTGTTAATATATCTTTCTAGCCATACTGGTTTCATACAGATAGCTAGTGTTTCTATTTCGTCATCAGTAAGCGTTTCATAGAAAATGTGCATTCTTTCATCACGTTTTCTAAGATTATGCTCTGATATTCTAGCGAAAGAGTTTATAGCACTTAATAGTATTGGATATAAGGCTACATGTAACTTCTCTTCGCTATCTAATGATGCTAAATATTCGTCTTCTATTTTACTTAGGAAACGAATATACACATCATAATATTCTGTGATTTTCATTACTTGCTTGATTTTTTAGTAGTAGATTTTTTACCTGTTGACTTTTTAGCAGCTGGTTTTTTAGCTGTAGTTTTAGTAGCAGTTGCAGGTTTAGCTACTGGTTTTTCAACAGGGATAATTTCTTCTTCTTCTTCAACAACTTCATCGTAAGGTTTTTCAGTAATAACAACAACGTTTTCTTCTTCAGTTATTTCAGCAAACTTAGCTATTTCTTTTTCAGTTAATCCCATGTTATATAAAGTCTTAGCTGAAATATTTCTAACTTTTACTAAACCTTCAGCAAATATAACTTTACTTGCAGGATAGTCTAAAATATCTTGTAAGCTTACTTCGCTAATTCTTATTTTAGCTCCAACTCCTAAACGATAAGTTCTTTGTAATGTGTCTTTTAAACCAATAGGTTGTTCAGCCACGTTTTCTAAAATTATAGTTCTTTCTGTATTCATAATTGATTCCTCCTAAAAAAATGTAAAAAAATATAAGAGAAGGATTCTCTAGGAATCCGTTCTCTAGTTACCTTGTGTTTCTAATTATATAGAATAACTTGGATTTAATTCAGTATTTCTGTAGATTGCCCAATAGTTATTAGCAACAACAGCTACGTCAAACATATGTTGAGCTTGAACTTCGATAGAACCATCTTGTAATCTTTGTTCATCGATTAATGTTCCACCTTCAATACCGATTTTAACTGGTTTTTCTTTTCCAGCTGGCATGATATATGCATATTGTTCGTCTACAACTGTTTCTGTATTAGTTTCATCAGTGAATGATTGGCTTAATAATACAACGTTAGTTCCTTTGTAACGTCCAACATAACCTTTTTCTTTAACTTCATCATAGTCAGATAAAGCAGTTACAGGATTAGCATCTCCAGCCCATCCTGGCATATTGTATAATGTAGAAGCGAATGCTTTTGTACAATAAATTGTAACTGAATCTCCATAAGCTGATACAGTGTTGATTAATTTATCAAATTCAGCAGCGTCGAATCCAGCAACTGTAGCTTTGTTAGCAGCAGGTCTGTCTTCAGCGTTGATAGCAGCTTTTAAAGCTCCTTGAACTTCATTGTAGATACTATCAGATAAACCTTCGATGATGATGTCCATTAATTCAGACATATCAACACGACCACATAAGAAATCTCCTAATTCTAAGATAGCTGCACCAGCGTATACTCTAGGACTCATTGTGATGTCTCTAGCATCTACGTTGAATGTACGGTAAGTTCCGAATTCTCCAGCAACAGTAACGAATCTTTTACCACGGCTTACACCTGTTCTTTGTTTGAAAACGATTTTTTCTCCCATGTTAACATGTTGAACTTCTGCGAATGAACCAAATTGAGCGATTACTTTTTTAGGAACAACAACGTTAGCGATTTCTTCGATTAATTGGAATAAAACATTTTTGTTAGCTCTATAATAACTATAGTTGTTGAATGCTTTTAATTCTTCTCTTAAAGTTTCGTTAACATCAGCTAATGAGTATTCAGCTGGGATGTTTTCTTTAGTTGCAGCTGCAATACCTAATTCTATTAATTTACTTAATTCCATAGTATTTGTCCCTCCTTAAATTATTTTACAACTCTGTATAAAACACCAGCTTTACCATTTGGCATAGTAGTGTCTTTTACTTTAACGATTTCATGATTTCCAAATGTTAAACTTGAATATTTGAAATCAGTTGTAAATAAGTCTCCTGTAGTTAATTTGAATAATCTTGGAAGATATTTAACTCCCATAGTTTCGTAATCGTCATTTCTTTTGTATATGAAATTTGCCATTCCAGATTCTAGTTCACCATATCTACGTGGATTTGAAAAATGTAAATAGATTGCGTCTACACATTTTGCACTATAAGTATCAACGATAGTATCTTTTTCTGCATCAATAAACATGATAGCACCATTTTCTAATGATTCGATAGCAGCGTCTAATTCGCATTGAGCTTCGATTTCACCAGTTTTTCTACTAGCAACTTTAGTTAATTCAACTGTAGCGTAATCACCATAAATTTTTGCCATAAATATGTACCTCCTATTATTTACTTGCCTTGTGACGTTTTACTAAATCCCAAGCACTATTACCTAAATCATTATTACTTAAGTTAATGTTAAGGCTGAAATTTGTTTCATTACTTGTTTCTTCAGTTTCGTCTTCTTCAGCGGAAATTTGTTCAACTAATGCAGCACCTAATTCAGATTTGATTTCAGCAACTGTATAGTTGTCAACTTCGTTTGTTAATTTTTCAATTAACTCTTCGCTCTCTAATTTAGTAGAGAACTTAGCTATAATTTCTAATTTTTCTTTTTTTGTGTATTTGTTTAATGAATTTAAAGCTTCATTATACTTTTGTTCTAATGCTTCATAATCAGCTTTTAGAACGTATTCGTCTTCGTTACTTTCTTTTTTATCGTCTTCTTTGTCGTCTTCTTTTTCTTCTTGTTCTTCAGCAGAACATTCAGATTTATCCTTGCATGTATTTTCGCAAACACATGGGTTTTTACCACATTCAGGACAAGCTTCTTCTTCTTTAGATTCAAAGTCAGCTTCTGATTCTTCAATAGTTTCTACGATTTCAGTTTCAGTAGCTTCTTCTTCTATTTCAGCGTCAGCAACAACTTCAGCTTCTACTTCAGGTTCAACAACTGTTTCAACAGATTCTGTTTCAACTACTTCTTCAACTTCAGCTTCTTCAGCAACTTCTTCAACAACTGTTTCTTCAACAACTGCTTCTTCAACTACTTCTTCAACTGGAGTTTCTTCAATAATTTCAACAGTTTCTTCAACTGTTTCAGTAGTAACTTCTGGTTCTACAATTTCTGTAATTTCTTCCATAATGTTTTTACCTCCTTCATTGTTTCTTTGTGTTTCCTCAATATATAAAGCGTATGCACTTACCATATTACTGTATGCTGTGATAAATTGAGCGTCCTCAAAACAAGGTTCAACATCATCACCTAAAACTGTGATTCCGGCAAATTCTGCATTGCTCATTTTATAGTATGTTTTGGAACCGATTTTTTCAAAACTACCACGTAATGTCTTTGGATTTAATTCCATTGACAAGTGTTTTTCGCTTTTTAAAATCTCAGCGGCTTCTTCAAAACGTCCATCCCAAACAACAACGTCTACTTCTAAGTATTCTTTGTCATTATGTTTAACCCATTCTGAGTGTGGGTCAAGTGGAACGAATCCGAAAGCACTAGGGTTATCTTCATGACCTTCAAAATCTTTAGTTTCATAATTGAAAGTTCCGATTATTGGAGTACCAGGAATTGTACTAGCTAATTTCTCAGCAACTTCACCTTCAATAATTGAACGGTTACGATTAATTCCTTTATAGAAGATTCTAGCTCTTCCTATTGAGAATACACTATTGATTTTTTTAGGTGAACCTAATAAATCAACTGAAAAGGTTGCATACTTATGTAATTCATTCATTGTAGCTCCCTCCTATAAACTCGTTTCCTTCGCTATAGTAGAATCTTTCTTTTC
>JAGHSX010000177.1 GCA_018065645.1 Candidatus Scybalousia scybalohippi | reverse complement strand
GTGTGAAGTAATAGTAAAGAGTTTGAAATAAATGTAGAGAGGTGGCGCGCTGCGTCTGTACAAAAAAATTAAAAAAAAATTATTTTTAAATTATTGTCAAACAAGTTATTGAAAGAAAAGATCAAAAAAAATTAAAAAGAAACACTTTTTTTTCACACTACAACACAATAATAAAAATGAAGCAGCGTTCTTAGAAGCGTAAAATGTCCCATAGTGTAGTGGCAACACGAGAGATTCTGGCTCTCTTAACTCAAGTTCGAATCTTGATGGGACAACAAATAAAATAATATTGTAGAGACGTAGCGTACTGCGTCTCTTTTTCTTTTTTTTATTTTATCTTAAAAAAGTCATCTGCCGAAAAATTGGTAACAATTACCGAAAAATAGGTGTGTAACTATAGAATAAAACACAATATCTTTGCATAGTAAAAATTCATTCATTATGAAAAGAAAACTATTATTCATTCTTGCAATGACTATACTGGCTGTTGCAGGTTATAGTAAAAACAACACAAACAACATGACTAAGACAGATAAATGGGATAAGGTATTCCCTTTAAGCGAAAATGTTAGACACAAAAAAGTAGAATTCAAAAACCAGTATGGAATAACATTGTCAGGAGACTTGTATATTCCTGTTAAAATAGAGAAAGGAGTAAAATATCCTGCGCTTGCTGTATGTGGTCCTTTCGGAGCTAGCAAGGAACAGTCTAGCGGTCTTTATGCTATGAAGATGGCAGAGAGAGGATTCATAACTCTTGCCTTTGATCCTTCTTTTACAGGAGAAAGTAGCGGAGAGCCTCGTCGTACTGCATCACCAGACATCAACACAGAAGATTTCATGGCAGCTGTGGATTATCTTACAATATGTGAAAACACCGATGAAGAACGCATAGGCATCATAGGTATCTGTGGTTGGGGCGGAATAGCATTAAACACCGCAGCTATAGACACCCGTATCAAAGCCACTTTGGCAAGCACTATGTATGACATGAGCCGTGTAAACGGAAACGGATACTTCGACGCAGACAATAGCGAAGAAGCTAGATACAATGCACGTAAGGCTATGGCAGAAGAAAGAACAAAAGCTATCAAGACTAATAAAACCACACAGGGAGGCGGAGTAGTTGACCCATTACCTGCAGATGCTCCTCAATTTGTGAAAGACTACTACGACTACTACAAGGCTTCTCGTGGATATCACTCTCGTTCTGGAAACTCCAACGATGGCTGGCATACTTTCGGCTGTCAAGCATACGCAAATACAAGATTTTTGTATTACATCAACGAGATACGCTCTGCTGTACTCATTATGCATGGAGAGAAAGCTCACTCACGTTATTTTGGAGAAGACGCCTACAGATATATGATAGAAGGCAAATCTGAAGGCTATGACTTCACACGCAAACCAAACCCAGTACCTGAAAACAAGCAGTTACTAATCATTCCAGGAGCTAGTCACTGCGACCTTTACGATGGAGGTTTCACCCAACTGGAAGGCAAAGGCGAAAGCAAGAACTGCATTCCTTGGGACAAGATAGAAGATTTTTTCAAGTATAATTTGAAATAAGACAATAGAAATATGAAGAAAGTAGTTGTAATATCCACTAGCCTTCGTGCTAGATCCAACAGTGATATGCTTGCCGACAAATTCATAGAAGGAGCAAAAGCTGCTGGCAATGATATTGAGAAGATAACTTTGAAAGACAAAGATATACGATTCTGTCGTGGCTGTTTTGCATGCGCTGAACTAAAGAAATGCGTAATAAACGACGATGTAAACGCTATTATGGAAAAAGTTCTAAACGCTGACGTCGTAGTATGGGCAACACCTATCTACTACTATGAAATGAGTGGTCAAATGAAGACTCTCATAGACCGTATGAATGCAATGTATTCCATGGATTACAAGTTTAGAGATATCTACTTACTTTCCACTGCAGCAGAAAACGAAGATTTTGTTCCCAAGCGTGCCGAAGCAGGTCTTACAGGTTGGATAGACTGTTATCCTAAGAGTAGTCTTGTAGGCTCTTTATTCTGCGGAGGAGTGAACGAAGCAGGAGAAATAGAAGGCAACAGTAAGTTACAAGAAGCATACAGAATGGGCTTACGTGTTTAACTATGAGAAGATTTTTGTTATCAGTATTACTTGCGATTCCTTTTCTTTGCATATCACAGGAATCTATAAAACCAGGCAGTTCTATGATAGTAAGAATAAGTGAGATAGAGGTTTATCCAGAGTATTTGAAGGAGTATATGGTGTTTGCGCACAATGTAGGAGCAACCTCTGTAGAACAGGAGCCTGGAGTTATCTGCATCTACCCTATGCAACAGAAAAAAGATGACTACCAGATACGAATACTGGAGATATATGCTTCACAGGAAGCTTACCAAAGCCACATAAAAAGTGTTCACTTCCAGAAATACAAGCAAGGAACTCTTCACATGGTCAAGAGCCTAGAACTTGTGGATATGAATCAGATGGCTCCTGAAACACTTTCTATGATTTTCAAAAAAGCAAAACAATGAAAAAAATATTATCAATCCTTTTAATCTTAACAGCAATGTCAACATCAATATCAGCACAATCTTTAAGTACCCGTCAGAAACATCTGGCAACCATAGCCGCTTTGGAAGCACAAGGAGACCTTGTACGTCTTGACAAGGCTGTCAGAGAAGCGCTGGACAACAACATCACTGTCAATGAAATCAAGGAAGCTTTTTCACAACTTTACGCATATACAGGTTTTCCTCGTTCTCTCAATGCTCTTGGTGTATTGAACAAAGTACTTGAAGATGGCAATAAAAAATGGAGTGAAGGCAAACCTTGGGTTCGTCCTGAGATTTGGAATAATGCTCAGAAAGCATTACAGCAAGGAACTGAAATTCAAACAAGACTATCTGGACGTAGTTTCAACTATGATTTCTGTCCTCAAAATGACTACTACCTTAAGTCTCATCTCTTCGGAGACATCTTCGCAGGCAACCAACTTACTCCTGCAGACCGTGAGATTGTAACTGTTGCAGCTCTTTCTGCCCTGGAAGGCGTAGAGCCACAACTTGCTGCACACAAAGCAGGTGCTGTGAATATGGGCAACTCTCAAAAGGTAGTCGACGAACTATGCGAATTTCTTTCAAAGAACGGACTTTCACAATGTGATGCTGCTAGTGATGCCTGTGCAGGTGCATGGCCACAAGGCAATCCAAACGATGCTTATGCTCAGTATTTCACAGGCAATAGTTATCTTGCACCAATACAACCTAAAAACCTTGCCAATGGAGAGAAAACCATACAGGGTTATTCCAACGTAACTTTTGAGCCTGGTTGCCGCAACAACTGGCATGTTCATCATGGTCTGCATCAAATACTTATCTGTGTAAGCGGAGAAGGAATATATCAGGAATGGGGCAAGAGTGCCATTCATCTAAAGGCTGGAGACATCATAGACATTCCAGAAGGAGTAAAACACTGGCATGGAGCAAAGAAAAACTCATGGTTTCAACATCTTACAGCACACGTACATGTAAGTGGAGAAGAAAGCAACGAATGGCTTGAACCAGTAACGGATACTCAATACAACAACGCAAACGAATAAAAAATATAGAAATGAAAATAAAATCATTACTTATTTCACTTCTTGCAATACTCACATTCTCTTCTTGTGGAGCAAAGCAGAGTGAAAACAATAACGACAACGATATGAACAAAAATAACAACAACAGCAAAACTATCGTAGTATTTTTCTCCCATGCTGGAGATAACTATGGCGTGGGCAATATCAAGGAAGGTAACACAAAGATTGTAGCCGAAATAATAAGCAAAAAGCTTGACGCAGACCTTTTGGAGATAGTATGCGTAAAAGACTATGATATGAGCTACGATGCTTTGTGTAACCTTGCAAAGAAAGAGCAACAGGCAGGAGAATTGCCTGGCTTCACTCTTTTATTGAACAACAGCAAGGTAGAAGGCAAGATAAACCTAAACGCCTACAACAACATCTACATAGGAGGACCTGTATGGTGGGGTACATATCCTCAGGTAATGTTCTCTTTCTTTAAGGAATATGACCTAAACGTTAAAACTCTTCACCCATTCACCACTCACGAAGGAAGCGGTCTTGGCAACTGTGTCAAAGACCTTGAGAAAACCTATCCAAAGGCTACATTCTCCAAGGCTTTCTCTATCTATGGACACGAAGTAAGAACAGAAGAAGGTAAAATAAAAATAGAAGACTGGATACGATGAAAAAACTATTTGCAACAATAATACTTTTAGCCAGCAGCATACTGGCATCAGGTCAAAGTAAAGTATATCTAACAAGAGAGATAACACCTGAATCATTAGTAAAAATATACAAAGCTCTTGGAGTGAAAGCAAAAGGTCATGTGGCTATAAAGGTCAGCACAGGAGAAGGTAGCAATCCTAACTATCTGAAACCAGAGCTTATAAAAGACCTAGTGTTTGAAGTTGATGGAACGATAGTAGAGTGCAACACAGCCTATGGCAATGCACCTGAAGACAAGAAAGACGAACGCAACAACTCTGAAAACCATTGGCTTGTAGCAGAACGTCACGGATTCACAGACCTATTCCCTGTGGATATAATGGATGAATACGATGAGATACGTATTCCTGTAAAGGATCAGTCTCATATAAAGTATGACATTGTTGGAGGTCATATTGCCAACTATGATTTTATGATAACACTGAACCATTTCAAAGGTCATCCTATGGGTGGCTATGGTGGAGCACTGAAAAATCTTTCCATAGGCTGTGCAAGTGCTAATGGTAAAGCTTACATTCACTCTGCTGGCAAGATGTCAAAACTAGATTTGAACAAACTATGGACACCTGAATTCATAGGCGATCAAGACGGTTTCCTTGAATCTATGGCTGCCGCAGCCCAGGCTGTAGTAAACTATTTCAACAAACAGAATGGAATAATCTATATAAGCGTTATGAACAATATGTCCATAGACTGCGACTGTGTTGATCACCCTGCTGCAGTAGAACTAGAAGATTATGGTATTCTAGCATCTACAGACCCTGTAGCTTTGGATCAGGCTTGCGTGGATATTATCAACCAACAGAAAGTAAGTGCAAAAAACAATCCTGAAAGTATGCTTGAACGTATTAACAAGCAACACGGAGTTCACACAATAGAGTGGGCCGAAAAGATAGGATTGGGATCACGTAAATACAAGCTTATCAATATCGACAAATAAAGATTTCCATAAAATAAACAAAGCATATATTCAGTTCTTATAAAAAAGAAACAAAGGTATGGAAGAGATTTTTTTGAACTCGGTACAGGATTTCAATGAATATACGGGTGTGGAAACCCTTCATCCTCTGGTTAGTGTGGTGCATGTGGAGAACACCGACTACATAAAAGAATGCGTTATGCACTACGGAGTTTTCGCCATATATCTTAAAGAAAACAAAGGCTGCAAACTATCCTATGGACGCACTCCATACGATTTCGATGAGATGACTGTCACAAGCTTTGCTCCAGGGCAAAGCATAAAGGTGGAGCCTAACCCTGAGGTACCTTTTGCAAAGTTCACCGCTTTGGTCTTTCATCCCGATTTTCTCAAACGTACCTCTCTGGGTAAGCAGATGAACAGATACGAGTTCTTCGACTACACCAGCACAGAAGCCCTTCACTTGTCTAGTCAAGAGGTGGAAATATTCCGAGGAGTATTGGCACTGATAGACCAAGAACTGCACCACGCCATAGACAAGCACACAAGAGAATTGATAGTTAGCAATATAGAGTTACTATTAAACTATTGTCTAAGATTCTACGATCGTCAGTTCATAACCCGTGAGGAGATAAATCACTCTGTGGTAAAGAAATTTGAGAACTTTCTACACGACTATATGGAGCACGAGGCAAGCATTAAAGGTGTGCCAAGTGTAGCATACTTTGCCAACAAGTGCTGCTTCTCCCCTGGCTATTTTGGAGAACTGGTAAAGACTGAGACAGGACGTACAGCACAGGACTTCATAGCAGACTATATGATAAGATTTGCAAAAGGTCGCTTAGATGATGAAAACCTTAGCATTTCTTCCGTAGCTGCAAGTCTAGGCTTTGAATACCCTCAGCACTTTGTACGTTTCTTCAAACGAAAGACAGGTATGACACCAAAAGAATACAGAGAAACTGCATAGTTTTTTCTTCCTTAACAAAACGCCGTTTTATTTTTCTAAAACCTCGTTTTAATTTTCTAACTCTTCGTTTTATTTTTCTAAAACGAGGAGTTATTTTTTCTTTTGTTGTCTTTGCTTGTACACTCTACGGCTCCAGTAAGGCAATACCACTACTCCTACTATTATGTAAGGGTAATAGGTGAACAATCTCCAAAGTAGAGCCATTATGCTTTGTAAGCCTTGAGGTAGAAATTCCTCAAAGAACAATGGGAATGCAAACTCTGCCACTCCACTGCTACCAGGTGTTGGAGATATGCACAATACTATCCACATAACAAGTTGTCGATAGTATATCAATACATTATCCATTATTCCACTTACCTGTGGGTTGAATGCCATAAGGACAAAGTTCAGCACCAAGAATCTTGAAGTCCAAGAAAGGACCGTAGAAAAGTATGCTTTCAACCAGAAAGCTATGTTTTTGTCTTTAAATTCTTTGCTACTTGTTACAACATCATCTCCAGTTTTTTCCAGTTTCTGTTTCCAACGAGAGAAAGTCTTCTTACTTCCAAGCTTATACAAGAAGTTTCTAAATTTTCTTGGGAAGAAAAAGATTGCTATAAGAATGACTACAGAAAGCAAACTCATAAACGCATAGCCAATGAAGAAAACATCCAATTCGGAAATCTTCATGCCTATAACGGAAAACTTGAATCCTGTTGCAAATGCAGCATGAGAACCTACCAATAAGATAGTAAGCGGTGTGATAATGATGTAAAACAACTCGTCCATAAGAGTTGCTATCATTACTACTGCAGTACTTCTTCCTACGTTGATTCCTTCGCAAGGAATCATAAACAATGCTACTGCAGAGCCACCTATAGAGGTAGGTGTTACGGTGGAAGAGAACTCCCAAAGCATAATAATCTGGAAAGATTTCTTCCAGGAAAGCTGTTTGTCTGTCAAGAGTCTTATTCTGTACATGTACATAAACTCTCGCATACATTCAAACAGTACAGCAATAATCAAACACATCAAAGAATAGGTGTTGAACATATTCGCCATAGAGGAGAATATTTCACTATTCTTCTGGTATTCCCTACCAATCATAAAAAATCCAACCCCCAAGCCTATAACTACAGGGATAATAATCTTATTGAACCTGAATATACCCAGAGGGTTGGATTTTTCTTTTGTCATTGTTTTATTGTAAAATAGTTGTTACTATTCTTGTTTCTTTAAAAAATCAACAACAGTGTAAGGACATGGAAATCCTTTAGCTACGTTGTAGTTGTAGATTGCTCTGTGAAGATAGTCGTAAACTGTCCAATAGTCTGCACTGTTACACCATGCTTTTGTTTCTATGGCAACAGTTCCAGGTCCTATGCTGAACCATATACTAGGAGCTGGAGAGTCAACTATTTTGTCACATTTAGCACATATTTCCAATAAATCTTTTTCTATTTCTTCTATCTTTACATCTTCGCCAGCAGCTACCTGTAATTTTACATCTACTCTACGAGTTGCCATAGTAGAATAGTTTGAAATAGTTCCTGCTGAAAGAGCACCATTAGGAAGAGTGATAAGTTTGTTGTCTACTGTATTGATAGTAGTAGAGAATATCTTTATACTTTGAACAGTTCCTTCAAATCCTTGAGCAGCAATATAGTCGCCAAGTTTGAAAGGACGGAACACAAGAATAAGAATACCACCTGCAAGGTTTTGAATAGTTCCACTCAAAGCCATACCAACAGCCAAACCAGCAGCTCCGAGTAATGCAACAAATGAAGTCATAGGAATACCAAGGTAACCAATAACCACGATAAGAAGCAATATCTTCAAAGCGATGTTTACTATGTTTGCAATGATAGGTTGAAGAGTTACATCCAGATTGTGTTTCTGGAAAGATCTCTCCATTCTTTTCTTGATGACTCTAATAAGTTTAAATCCTAACCAAAGTATGATAAGAGCTATCAATATTTTTTGAGCTGCTGTCATACCATTTGATGTACACCAGTTAATGACGTTTTTGAAAATATCATTACCTGCATCTTCTGCACTTACTGCTAATAAAAACATAATCTAACTTCTTTTATTTGTTAATACTAAATTTGATTTTCTTCTTCTGTTTCCTCTATCTTTTGGTAAAGGAAGTTGTTGTATGGGTAAATCTTTGCATGTATTACCTTCACAGTATCGTAAAGCAAGGATTTGAACTCCTCTATATTGCCTTTCTCTCTTGCAGAGATGAAGACTGAAGGGAAAGAGTTGTTTGCCATCCAGGTTTGTTTCAGTTCCTCAAGAGAAAAGTTTTTCTTCTCTTTTGGTGTAAGGTCATCTTCATCTTTCTTTTCGTAGGTGTAGTTGTCAATCTTGTTGAACACCATTATCATTTCCTTGTCTGCAGCACCTATTTCTTTCAAGGTATTGTTTACTGTTGTTATCTGATTTTCAAAATCAGGATGAGAAATATCTACAACGTGTACCAACAAGTCTGCTTCCTTCACCTCGTCAAGCGTACTCTTGAAACTTTCAAGCAAAGGGTCTGGAAGTTTTCTTATAAATCCTACGGTATCTGTCAAAAGGAAAGGAAGATTTTCTATGACAACCTTTCTTATTGTAGTGTCCAGAGTAGCAAAGAGTTTGTTTTCAGCAAAGACATCACTCTTGGAAAGCATATTCATAATAGTTGACTTTCCTACGTTGGTATAGCCTACCAAAGCTACCCTTACCAAAGACTGTCTGTTCTTTCTCTGCAGAGTTTTCTGCTTGTCTATGTCTTTGAGTTTTTCTTTCAAAAGAGAAATCTTGCTCAACAGAATACGTCTGTCGGTCTCTATCTGTGTTTCTCCAGGACCACGCATATTCAGACCACCTTTCTGTCTGTCGAGGTGAGTCCACATACGAGTAAGACGTGGTAACATGTACTTGTACTCTGCCAGTGCTACCTGTATTTTACTGTGAGCTGTACTTGCACGCTTTGCAAAGATGTTTAAGATAACCTGTGTTCTGTCCAGTATGTGACAATTCAACACCTTCTCTATGTTTCTCAACTGTGAAGGAGATAACTCATCATCAAAAACAACCCACTCTATCTCGTTGGCATGTATATATTCCTTTATCTCCTGCAGTTTTCCACTACCAACGTATGTTCTGCTATCTGGCATAGGTAGTTTCTGGGAGAAGGTCTTCACAGCTTTAGCATCTAAAGTCATGATAAGGAAAGCCAACTCGTCAAAATACTCCTTGAGCATTTCGTCGCTGACGTATGGTGTTTGCAAAGAGACCAGTACACAAATATCCTGCTGTTCTTGCATGCTTTATTTCTTAAGGTATTGCTGCAAAAGTTTTTCTATGTATTTGCCTATAACGTCAAACTCTATATTGACCTTAGTGCCAACTTTGAAATTGTGGAAATTGGTGTGTTCCTGTGTGTAAGGAATGATAGAAACAGAAAACATATCATTTTCACTGTCAACTACTGTAAGGCTTACACCATTCACACATATAGAACCTTTCTCTACTGTGTTGTGCTCGTTGTCGTTGTATCTAAAAAAGTATCTCCAAGAGCCGTTTTCATCAACAACTTTCTCGCAAATAGCTGTAGTATCTACATGTCCCTGAACAATATGACCGTCAAATCTGCCATCCATAAGCATGCTTCTCTCTACGTTTACCTCTGTGCCTATCTCCCAAGTGGAAAGATTGGTACGGTCCATAGTTTCCTTCATGGCAGTAACCACATATTGTTTCTTTTCCTTGTCAAGTTTTACCAATGTAAGACAACAACCATCATGAGCAAAACTTTGGTCTATATGCAACTGGTCTGCTATCTCACATTCCAGAGTAAAATGGAAGTTGCTTCCTTCCTGTTCTATATTTACAACCTTAGCTGTATTTTCTATTATTCCTGTAAACATATCTATGATGAATATTTTTTGCAAAGATAATAATAAAAACCCAAAACGCAAAAATAAAAACGCACAACTGACGTTATTATAGTGAACTATATAAACTAAATAATTTTAATACTATGCCACTAAAAGAATTGCCTTTGATACAGGAAGCGGACTTGAAAGATAAAGTCGTTCTTGTACGTGTGGACCACAATGTCGTGAAATCTGGTGTTATTCACGACCCTTACCGTATAGATGCTACATTCGGTACATTGTTTTATATCCTCTCAAAAGGAGGAAAAATCATTTTGATGACTCACGTAGGACGTCCAAGAAACAAGAAAGACGGTTCTATCACACAGAGCGAAGAAACCTCTGTAAAACCTATAGTAGAGTATCTTGAAAACAAACTGCACATCTCTATAGAAGTGCCAGAGTTCTATGCTCACGGAGCAGAAGGTTATCTTTCCATAGAAAGTAACGTAAACCACTCTATACGCCGTCTGCGCAATCACGAGATAGATATGATATATCTTCCAAACACTCGTTGGTTTAAGGGAGAAGAAGCAAAAGACGACAACTACGAGCGTTTTACCAATCAGTTGGCAGGTCTTGCAGATATCTATGTCAATGACGCTTTCGGCTCTTGGCAGGCACACGCTTCCACAGTAGGAATAACAAAGCATCTTCCAAGTTATGCTGGATTCCTTATGCAGAAAGAAATAGAGAATCTGGAACGTGTCTTCCATGCAAAACAACCTTTTGTAGCAGTAGTAGCAGGAAGTAAGTTTGACACAAAGATAGAATCTCTATATGCTTTGCTTCACAGAGCAGACTATCTAGTACTGGGAGGAGTTATCTACAACGCTTATCTGTGTGCTAAGTATGGAGTATCTATCAAGGGTGTAACAGAAGATGACATTGCACAAGCATCAAAGTTTGTAGAGTATGCAAAGCAGTTCCCAAACAAGATAGTAGAGCTTCCTTTCATCTGTGAGAGTGATATCTTTGGAGAAAAGATAGAAGGCAAGTACAGAGTACACGATGTAAGAAAACTGGAGAAAGGTACCAAACTTAACTATGTCCTAGACGTTGACCCTCAGTCTTACGAGGTGGAAGAGATAAGAAAAGTATTCCTTTCAGCCAAGACTATCTTTGTAAATGCCGTTATGGGCTATGTGCCTCACTTCAATGAAGGTACTATAGGTCTGGATACTATCATAGACAGCAACCCTCACGCAGTGAAGCTGTATGGTGGTGGTGACACTATGCAGGAATTGAAGAGACTGTTACCAGGTCTTTACATTATGGCTTTGGATAGCAAAGACTACTACATCTTCACAGGTGGTGGTGCAGTATTGAAAGCCATAGAGCAGAACTCAAGCTCTGGCATTGCTCCAGTAAGCGCTCTTATCAACCTGAAAGCAGAACAAGAGAAATGGAAAGCAAGACTTTCTGTTGAATAAATAAAATTCTTAAAGAAGAATAAATAAACTATTAGAAGTCGTTGTCAAGATAATTTGATGACGGCTTTTTTAGTAACCGTATCTTTTGCGGAAGATAGCAAGAAGGGTGAAAGAAAATATACAAGACAGGAACTCTGCAATATTTACAGACATCCAGATACCATCTATGCCGAATATCATAGGCACAACGAATACACACCCAAGCTCAAAGACTAGAGAACGGGCTGTAGCTCCCAAAGCAGAGACAAAACCATTGTTCAGTCCAGTGAAGAAAGCTGAGACAAACATATTTATCCCACACAAGACAAAGTTGATACTATATATCCTGTATGCCCAAAGAGTAAGGTTCATAAGCTCTTGGTCGTAGCCTACAAATATTCTGGTGGTAGCTGTGGCTGTCAGCTGTGCTAAAAGAAACAAGATAACCCCAAAGGAAAACATAAGAACGATACTTTTCTTCAACAAACTATGCAGTTCTTCTTTGTTTTGTGCTCCATAATGAAAGCCTACAATTGGAGTCATAGCAATGCTAAAGCCCATAAATGCTGAGACAAATATCATACCCACATACATCACCACTCCGTATGCAGATACTCCGTTCTCCCCTATGTATGACATCAGTTGCAGATTGTAACAAAGGCTTACAATACAGAAAGCTATATTCCCTACATACTCCGAGATACCATTGCTACAGGATTTCAGTATGGTCTTGCTATCCCATGAGCATTTGGTGATGGAAAGAGAGCTGGTATTTTTCTTGGAACTGAAATAAATGAGAGGATAGACACACCCTACCATCTGTCCTAAGCCTGTAGCAATAGCAGCACCTATCACGCCCCATCGCCATAGACCTACAAACAAAGCATCTCCTATGATGTTTATCACTCCACAGATGACAGACAGTTTGGTGCCTAGCATAGGCTTTTCTGCAGCCATAAAGAAAGGCTGAAAAACCATCTGCAGTATGTAAAACGGTAAGGCTATAAGAGAAACCCTGCCATACAAGACACAATCTCTCATCATATTGTCATCTGCTCCAAGCCATACTACAATATCTGGAAAGAAGATAAAGACTATAACAGCCAGGATTATTCCACAGACTAGAGCTACCCATATAAGCAAAGAAAACTGCCTGTTGGCTTTCTCATTGTCTCCCTCGCCTTTGGTCTTGGAAACTAGAGCAGCACCACCAGTACCTATCATAAAACCTACTGCTCCTGTAATAATCAGTACAGGCATCACAAGGTTGATAGCAGCAAAGGCAGTAGAGCCGGCAAAGTTGGAGACAAACAATCCGTCAAAGACTCCATACACAGAAGACACCAACACCATCAAGATACTTGGTATGACAGATTTTATTATCCTCCTATAAGAAAAATGTCCCGAAAGCTCTATATCCATATTCATAACAAATCTCCTAACGTATTTTTATTATTATTTCCTCTCACCACCGCTTTGCGCTAATTGGGTGTGGTCCTACCACCCTAGCACTTAGGCGTGAGTAGGATGTACTGGTAGTTGAATACCTTTGACGTAAGGTCACGTTCTAATTTATTTGATAGCAATAGCGTTTTTTATTTTATTCTGCGAATAAGCATTTTAGCTATTTTGACTTTTTTAGTGAAAAAGTGGACACTTGATAGATTTACAGGTGTCTAGTTTATATTTTGACAATCAGCTATTTAAATACGAAAATGGAAAAAGTGGACCATATAT
>JAGHSX010000133.1 GCA_018065645.1 Candidatus Scybalousia scybalohippi | reverse complement strand
ACATACAGGAACATACTTTGTAAGAGTTATTTCTAACAAAACGACAACAGTTAAAAAACTTATTGTTGAATAATAAATGAGGTTATTAAATCTGTTAAAGTCTATAGTTTTTTCTATATAACGTAAAAATTTAATTTATTACAAGAAAAACTGATTTATTTTCAAGGGTTATACAAAAATACCTGTTGATTTTGTGTCAACAGGTATATTATTGCCAAAAGAAAACTAGGAGCATTTTGATTGCTCCTAGTTTTTAGTATTCTGTTTTATCTTCTTTTTCTTTCCACAGAATGAAAGGTTCTTTGCCTTCTTTTTCACAACACCTTTCTTCTGCGATGCTTCGATGTTCCTTGTCTATGAGTAGTTCCTTATATATAAATGAATCATCAAAACCTGCGTTGGCAGCATCTTCACAATCGCCAGCATAATACACTTTCTTGATTCGTGACCAATAAATAGCACTCAAACACATAGGACAAGGTTCACAGGAAGAGTAAATCTCACAACCCTCAAGAGAGAAAGTGTTCAGTTCCTTGCATGCTTTTCTTATTGCATTAACTTCTGCATGAGCAGTACAATCATTTGATGAGGTGACAGTATTTGTTGCTTCTGCAACAACTTTGCCATCTTTTACAATCACAGCACCGAAAGGGCCACCAACACCATTCTTTACATTCTCTTTGGCAAGGTGGATTGCTCTTAATAAAAATTCCTTATTCATTTAATGACTTTCCTGTTACTACACTTTCTACTACTTTTGGATAATATTCTTTTTCCAACAGATGAATCTTTGCTGCAACATCATCAGCACTATCTTTTTCTTCCACCACACAACGAGCTTGGAAGATAATGTCACCACTATCATATTTTTCATTTGCATAGTGAATAGTTATTCCACTTTCTGTTTCCTTGTTTGCAACAACTGCCTCGTGAACGTGATGTCCATACATACCTTTGCCACCATATTTTGGAAGTAGGGCAGGATGAATGTTTACTATTTTATTATTGTATGCTTGTAGAAGATTTGTTGGAATCAGCCAAAGGAATCCTGCAAGGATTATGTAGTCAATCTTTCTTTCTTGCATAAGGTTTAATACTTTGTTGCTTTCGTAGAAATCTTCTCTATTGAAATAAAAGCAAGGAATGTTCAAGTTCTTCGCTCTTTCTATTACATATATATTTTTCTTGTTGACAACAACGCAGTCTACCTTTACTTCCTTGCTGCCTTGGAAGTATTCTGCTATTTGTTGTACGTTAGTTCCGTTGCCGGAAGCAAATAATGCTATGTTTTTCATCGGTTATTTTCGTTTTATTTACATAATAACTCAAAAAATGATGAAAAAATTTTATAAAGTGTTGATTTTGCAGAAAATTTGTTTGAAGAATGTGGAAAATAGACCAATAAACACGATTTTTCAATAAAAAATAGCTTTTTATAAATATTTGATTCTTAAACTAGTATCCTTATGGTAGGGCATTTTTAGATTAAAAATGTTGCCTGTTTTGCAAAATTTACATTATCTTTGCAAGATATTTAATAACTTTAAAAAATTTAAGATTATGTCTGAAGAAATTGCAAAAAAAGTAATAGCTATCGTAGTAGATAAGTTAGGCGTAGAAGAAAGTCAAGTTAAACCTGAAGCAAACTTCACAAGTGACTTGGGCGCTGATTCTTTGGATACTGTTGAGTTGATTATGGAACTTGAAAAAGAGTTCAACCTTTCAATTCCTGATGATCAGGCTGAGAAAATAGCAACAGTAGGTGATGCTATAGCTTACATTGAAAACGCAACAAAATAATTCCTTTCAATCATGGGATTTAAACGTGTTGTAGTAACAGGTTTGGGCGCGCTTACACCACTAGGTAACAATGTCGAAGAATATTGGCAAGGTTTAACTAATGGTGTGAGTGGAGCTGCACCTATTACGCATTTTGATGCGTCTGGAGCAAAAACTCAATTTGCTTGCGAAGTTAAAGGTTTTGATCCATTGCAGTATTTCGATAGAAAAGAGGTTAGAAAATATGACCGCTTCTCTCAACTTGGAATCGTTGCAGCAGATCAAGCAGTACAAGATAGTGGTATAGATTTGGAAAAATTGGATAAAGATATGGCAGGAGTTATTTGGGCTTCTGGTATAGGTGGTATCCAAACATTTGAAGACGAAATCACTGATTTTGCTAAAGGTGATGGCGCTTTGAGATTTTCTCCATTCTTTATACCTAAGATGATAGCAGACATTTGTGCTGGTCATATTTCTATCAAATATGGTTTTGGTGGTCCTAACTTCTGTACAGTTTCAGCATGTGCTTCTTCAGCACACGCAGTAGCAGAAGCTTTCACAATGATTAAGTTAGGTAAAGCCAAAGTTATGATAACTGGTGGTAGTGAAGCTGCAATCACACACGCAGGTGTTGGTGGTTTCTCTTCTATGAAGGCTATCAGTCAAAGAAATGATGACCCTAAGACTGCTTCTCGTCCATTTGATAAGGACAGAGATGGTTTCGTTTTAGGAGAAGGTGCAGGTGCTTTGGTATTGGAAGAATATGAGCACGCTAAAGCTAGAGGTGCTAAAATATATGCTGAGGTTGCTGGTAGTGGTTTGACTGCTGACGCTCACCATATGACTGCTCCTCATCCAGAAGGTTTAGGCGCTATGAGAGCTATGAAAATGGCTATTGAAGAAGGTGGTTTGGAATTAACAGATATTCACCACATCAATACTCATGGTACATCTACTCCTTTGGGCGATAAGGCTGAGACAATGGCTATATTGAATCTTTTCGGAGATCATGCGAAGAACATAAATATCAACTCTACTAAATCTATGACAGGTCACCTTCTAGGTGCTGCAGGTGCAATAGAGGCAATCGCAACAGTATTGGCTATAAAGAACTCTTTGGTTCCTCCAACTATCAACCACTTTACAGATGATGAAGAATTGCCAGCTTTGAATTATACTTTCAATAAAGCTCAAGCTAGAGAGATAAAGGCTGCTATAAGCAATACTTTCGGCTTTGGAGGTCATAATGCATCATTGGCATTCAAAAAGTTCGATGAATAATGTTCTTTGACTTTCTACGACTATCAAACTCAAAAGGATTAGTAGCCGCAGATACAAAGACACAAGACAAAGAACACGATAAAGAAATCAAAAAATTCTTAAAGAATATTCTCGGGTGTAAACCTGGGAATATTCTTTTGTATAGAATAGCTTTGATTCACAAGTCTAAATCACACAAGGACGCAAAAGGATACAAGATAAACAACGAACGTCTGGAATATCTTGGCGATACAGTCTTAAGCACTATAGTAGGAGATTTCCTTTTCAAAAAATATCCTCATCATGGAGAAGGCTTCCTAACAGAGATGCGTTCTAAGATTGTTTCTCGTGCTAGTCTAAATCAGTTAGCTAAAAAAATAGGACTTCTAGATCTTATAGAATGTAACAAAGGTGGCAACACTCAATATATTTCTATGAGCGGAGATGCTTTTGAGGCTATTACTGGAGCATTATATTTGGATAAAGGATACGATAAAACATACAAAATTTTGATAAATCGTATATTGACAGTATATGTAGATGTGGATAGCATAGAGAACTCCGACTGGAACTACAAGAGCAAGATAATTGACTGGGCGCAGAAGACTAAGAGAAAGATATCCTTTGAAGTGATAAATATAGATGAATCTGCTCCAAGAAAGCAATACAAGGTAGAAGTAAGAATAGATGATGTTCCTCAACTTACAGCTGTTGCATTCTCTATTAGAGCTGCAGAACAACTATCTGCAGAGAAGACTTTCAAGAAACTTGTGGAACAGGGAGTGATAGATTTATCCCTACTTACAAGGTCTCACGACTAATTTTTATTTAAATAATTCTCTATACTAACAAAAAAAAGGCTTACTGCTTGAGTAAACCTTCTTCTTTTTGTTTTAAGTTTTCTAAATCTTATAAGAATTTGTCCAGTAAAGATTTGAATTCTCTGTTAGCAGAGTGTTTATCATAGAGAATACTATAAACAGCTTCTGCTATTGGTAAATCAACTTTATACTTTTCGTTGGCTTTGTGTACGCATTTAGCAGAATAATAACCTTCTGCGACCATTGCCATCTCCATTTTTGCAGACTCTACAGAGTAACCTTTGCCTATCATTTGACCAAAACGTCTGTTTCTGGAGTGTTGAGAATATGCAGTAACTAGCAAATCTCCCAAATAAACCAATCGTTTTATATCTCTATCTCTTGGCTCTACCTCTTTTAGGAAACGTTCCATTTCTTGAGCAGCATTGGCAATAAGAACGGCAATAAAGTTATCTCCATAGCCTAATCCCAAAGCAATACCGGCAGCAAGAGCGTAAATGTTTTTCATAACAGAACCATATTCAATGCCTTCTATGTCGTTAGATAAGACAGTTTTTACAAATCTGCATTGAATGTTTTCTGATATTGTTCTTGCAAGATTCTCATCTTCACTGCCGCAAGTTAGATATGTAAGTCTTTCCATTGCTATCTCTTCTGCATGAGAAGGCCCAGAGATAACTCCTTGAGAAGTAAAAGGGATGTTGTATTTATTGCGGAAAAATTCTGCAACAATCTCATTGGAAGATGGAATAATTCCTTTTATTGCAGAGATTACCTTCTTTCCATAGAATTCTTCTTCGGTTACATCACTTAGGGAAATCTCTAGAAATGCTGCAGGAATTACAAAAAACAAGAGGTCGCTACTATTTATTATGTAGTGTATATCTGTACTTACCTCTATCTTTTCTCTGTTCAAATCGCAAGAACTAAGGAACAATGGATTGTGTCCATGAGACTGAACACCATCCATTATTTCCTGTTCTCTAACCCACCAATGTACTTTATCATGTGTTTCACAAAGAATCTTTACAATGGCGGTCGCCCAACTACCACTACCTAAAACTGCTATATTCATTGATAAAATATGAAATTACAAACCTAAAACTTTTCTTCCTTGTTCAAATACAACATCCACAGGAATACCTACAGAGTTTATCTTGTCAAGGTCTTGTTGTAGTTCTGCACTTATTGTAGCATTTTCGTTTGAATATTTAGCTGCATTTTCATAGCTGCCCATACCTTCTATTTCTAACAATATAGCGCTCCAGTCTTCTATAGCTTTCTTTGATTTTTCAAAGTTTATAGTGTATATGCCTTTATCATCTCTTGTGAAAGCTCCTGCTTTTTCAAAGAAGTTGTAGCACATTAGGTTTGCTCTTCCGTGAGCTTCTGCACTACCAAAACGTATAGAACGTAGCAAACCTGCAATGTATGTAGTTATGCTTTGTTCTTCTGTCAGGCCTGTAAGTTCTCCTCTTTTGATAAGTTCGTTAACCATCCATAGACCAAGAACGTCAGCTTTTGCTTCTTCAAATGCAGAATATTCTCCTTGCAAAGCTTGTCTGATAGGACCGTTGCCAGTTATAGAGTTTTTGATACCAAGACCATGTGCTACTTCGTGGAACATTACGTTTGAGAAGAAAGCATCAAAGTTTATAAGTTTCATTTGGTCTTCATTGATTACCTGTTTAGCAATAGGAACAACGATAGCATCAAATTTTGCTTTCATAGCATTCTTTAGCTGAAGTCTTCTAGATCCTTTTGCCAATTGTACTTTTTCATCATTTGGTAGGTTGATGGCAATAGTTTTTCCTCCCGCATTACAGTCTCCACCATAGTAAAGAACGTCGTATACGTTAAGGTCGCTCTCTGTTCCTGGTACTTCTTGTTTGAATTTAGGATCGCAAGGAAGACTCTTTTGCAGAGAAGGAAGAAGCTGTATGTATTTTGCCAAAGATTTACTCCAAGCAAGATCCTTTACAAGTACAAATGCTTCAAAAGATGTTTTCAATCCTAGAAGCTCATCATCATAGTTTTCTATTGGACCAACAACAAAGTCAAGGTTGGAATCTTTCATATCCATCCATGCCATATCTGAAGCAAAGTAGTCGTTTGTCTGCAATGCTTTTACTCTTTCTACAAGGTATTTCTTCATACCAGCATTGTCACAGATAGAGATTGCTTTATTTAATAATTCTATAGCTTTGTCAAGATCTTCCTTGTATTCTTCATAGTATCCTTTTACGTATAGTTTGCCATTTGCATCTTTACGGATAACAGTATATTGAGAATTTTTCTTTTCATCTTGAATCTTGTTGAAATCTTCTTTAGTCATATCTTCTGGATAGAAAGTAACTCCAGGAGTTTTTTCTTTGAATCCTTTTACGAAAGGTTTCCAGTTGTTCATTCTGTCCCAAGGGCCATAGTTTATTTGTGCAAACTCATAATCCCAAAGATTGTTTATTTCGTTTATCTCTTTTTTGTTGCCAAAAGCTTGTTTCCAGTAGATGTCATCCATAATCTTTGCAACATCTAGGAAGATGCCAAGCATTTCTTTTTCATTGCTTGAAAGATGTGATAAATCTGTAGTAAGTTTTACGCTGGCATATTGCTCAACTTTTTCTCTTGTAGTCATATTGTCTAAATCTTGTGCTTTGGTTCCATACATTGCAAGCAGGCCAAGGCAAATTAAAATTGTTTTTCTCATTGTGTTTTTCTATTTATATTATTCCTTATTTTCATACACTATAATTTGCAAAGATACTACTTTTTCTTTGTTCTCGTTCCTATTTAAATTAAAAGTTGTATCTTTGTAAATTGATGAACAAATAAACAAAATAACGATGGAAGAAAATATAAACAACAACGTTCAAGAAAACAATGAAACAATAGAAACTTCTCTACAAGAACCAGTAGTTGAACAGAAGTCAAATAAGAATAATCCTATATCATTGATAGCAATAGCAATTGCTTTATCTATTATAGCAATAGCTGCCTCAGTTTTCTCTTTGATCAATAGACCAGCAGGAGAAGATACAGCAAAGACTCCTAAAGTTATACAAAAAGGAGATTTGAAGATAGCTTATGTAAATACAGATACTATCCTTGCCAAATACAATATGGCTTTGGATATGAAGAAAGATTTGGAAGCAAAACAAAAACAAGCAGAAAATACTTTCAAGTCTGCAGAAAGCAAATTGCAGAGCGACTATCAAAACTATATGAAAACAGGAGATAAACTTACTCTTACACAACAAAAAGAAAAAGAGAAAGAACTTCAAGAAAGAATGCAGAAACTGCAACAGATGCAGACAAACCTTCCTATGCAGTTGCAGGAAGAGCAAGTAAAGATGAATAAAAAACTGCTTGATGCAGTCTATGCTTTCATTGCAGACTACAACAAGAAGCACGACAAATACAACGTGATACTTTCCAATTCGTATATGAGCAGTCCAACACTTTATATAGATAAGGGAATGGATATTACAGATGAAATTCTTAAGGGACTGAATGAAGAATACAAAAACTATAAGGAGGATAAATAAATTTTTTTTATCTGAATAGAAAAATAAAGGCGTTATTTGTAAACCAAATGACGCCTTTTTTCGTATATACCTTTGCGCAAAAATATTTGCGCTTTATTTGACATATAATGGAAAAAATAGTAACTTTGCAGTCTTTTTTAGGAAAGAAATAAAATAACAACATAAAATAACAACACAAAAAGAATAAAAACAAATGTACAAAAACTTCACAGGTTTCCATTTGGTGGAAGCCATTCACAAACTTGGCTTGGAAAAGAAGTTGGCCTTTTCCAGTAAAGTCAAAAAAATAATATATTCCGTTATAGTAATCGCAGTTACACTGTGGTTATGGAATGCTCCTTCTACAATGTTTGGTATTGTAGGATTGACAGTTATCCAACAAAGAGTTATCGCTATTTTTGCATTTGCTACTTTGATGTGGATATTTGAGATTGTACCAGCGTGGGCTACCTCTGTAGGTATAATCGGTCTTATGCTGATATTTACTTCCGATAGTGGTATTAGCTCAATGGTTGCAGACGGAATGGTTGACGGAAAGCCAAACTTTATTCCTAATATTTTGTCATACAAAGCTATCATGGCAACATTTGCAGACCCTGTAATCATGTTGTTCATCGGTGGTTTCGTTTTGGCTATTGCTGCAACAAAGACTGGTCTTGACTCTCAGATGGCAAAAGTCCTTCTTAAGCCTTTTGGAACAAAACCTAGCATGGTTCTTCTAGGATTCATCCTTATCACAGGTATTTTCTCTATGTTTGTCAGCAACACAGCTACAGCAGCTATGATGCTTACATTCCTTACTCCTGTGTTCAAACAAATGGATGGTAACGGAAAAGGAAGAATAGCTCTAGCTCTTTCTATTCCTATCGCAGCAAACATTGGTGGTATGGCTACTCCTATAGGTACACCTCCTAATGCTATTGCTATGAAATACCTTAACGATCCAGATGGTCTTAACATGAATATGGGCTTTGGTCAATGGGTTTCATTTATGCTTCCTCTTACACTTATACTTTTGTTCTTGGGTTGGATTATACTTTTGAAGATCTATCCTTTTACTCAAAAGACTCTTAAACTTGAGATAGAAGGAAAAATGAAGAAAGATAGAAAAACTTATATAGTTATAGTTACATTCTTTGTTACTGTATTGTTATGGATGTTTGACAAGTTCACAGGCATCAACTCTTATACTGTAGCTATGATTCCTTTGATTGTATTTGCATTGACAGGAGTTGTAGACAGACGTGACCTTGAAGAAATCAACTGGAGTGTTATCTGGATGGTAGCTGGTGGTTTCGCATTGGGTTATGGATTGAATGCTTCAGGCCTTGCAGAAAATGCTGTTAACTCTATACCATTTGGTTCTTGGTCTCCAATAGTTATTATGCTTATCTCTGGCCTTGTATGTTATCTTTTGTCAAACTTTATCAGCAACTCTGCTACAGCAGCACTTCTTATGCCAATCCTTGCAGTAGTTTGTGGGGCAATGGGAGACAAACTTGGAGCAATAGGTGGAACACCATCTATCCTTATAGGTGTAGCTATCGCAGCATCTGGTGCTATGATACTTCCTATCAGTACTCCACCTAACGCCCTAGCTTTCTCTACAGACCTTGTAAAGCAAAAAGATATGGCTAAGATGGGTATTATCATGGGTATACTTACAATGGTTATAGGATATACTGTTCTTTACTTCATAGGAAAAGCAGGTATCATATAATTATTGAGAAATAAATAAGCGAAAAGTGCGGGAATTTTTTCTCGCACTTTTTTTATTTCCGAAATATTGTGTACTTTTGTAAAAGCAAATATCAGAAAAACTATGACAATAGAAGAAACTATCAAAGATTTTGACCTTAGAGTTCAAGATCTATGGAGGTGTCTTTGACATCGAAAAGAAAGAATCACAGATAAAAGAAAAACAATCCATAAGCGAGCAGCCAGACTTCTGGACAGACAGCAAAAAAGCCGAGGCACTTCTCAAAGAAATGGCTGGATTGAAAGATATAGTAAACTCATACCACAAAGTAAAGGATAGTTTTGATGACCTGAAAGTCTGGAAAGAATTTCTAGACAATGGGGATGTGGAAGAAAGTGAGTTTATGGAGCATCTAAGCGATACCCAGAAAGAAATAGAAGAGGTTGAGTTCAAAAAAATGCTCGGAAACGAGGAAGACAAACTCGACGCTATGCTTACCATCAACTCTGGTGCTGGTGGTACAGAAAGTTGTGACTGGGTTGCTATGCTGATGAGAATGTATGTTCGCTGGGCAGAAAGAAATGGTTACAAAGTAGAAGAAGTTGCTAGCCAGGAAGGTGATGTTGCTGGACTGAAAAACGTAACTCTGGAAATAAAGGGAGCATATTGTTATGGCAATCTTAAAGGAGAAAATGGAGTACATCGTTTGGTACGTCTGTCTCCTTTTGATGCTGCCAACAAACGTCACACTTCTTTCGCCTCTGTCTATGCTTACCCTATAGTAGATGAAAACATAGAGATAAACATCAACCCAGCAGATATAGAATGGGATACTTTCCGTTCTGGAGGCCCTGGTGGACAAAATGTAAACAAGGTAGAGACTGCCGTTCGTCTGCATTACAAGCCAGAAAACATTATCATAGAATGTCAGCAGACACGTTCACAGCTGCAAAATAGAGAAAAAGCTATGCAGATGTTGCGTTCTCAGTTGTATGAGATGGAGATAAGAAAGAAAAGAGAAAAGATTGCCGAGATAGAAGCTGGAAAGAAACGTGTGGAATGGGGCTCTCAGATTCGTTCCTACGTTCTTCATCCATACCACATGGTTAAAGACCTTCGTACTTCCTACGAAACTTCCGATACAGGTGCAGTCCTTGACGGAGACCTTGAAGGATTTATCAAATCTTACCTTATGGAATTTGGAGGATAGTTCTAAGGATTTTTTACATTCATAAAATTTAACAACCTAAAACGAGGAGTTACCAAAATAACTCTTCGTTTTATTTTTCTGCAAATCCGATTTGCAGAATATTACTTCTTCGTTTCAGCCTAGCAGAAGCAAGAAATAATCTGTAAAAACAAGAAAAAACACAAAAAAAATGGTAAAACGAGGAACAAACTTGTCACAAAACAGTCCAAAAACACGAAATTAAGGCTAAAAAATGCAAAATTTTTCTTTCGGAGAATCAATAAGTTACAAAGACTGTTGAAAAAAAGTTGCACTTTCGTGCAAAAAAAAGGGGGTCTAAATTGTATATATATAGTAGAGGACATCAAATTTTTTGATAACGTGAAAAAGAGAAAACAGAGAGAAAAATTGTTTTTAGAGAAGATCTCATTGGTAGAAGAAGGAA
>JAGHSX010000127.1 GCA_018065645.1 Candidatus Scybalousia scybalohippi | reverse complement strand
CTTTTGTACATATCAAAAAACAGAATTCTATTTCATCGCTTTGATGCTAGATTAAAACCTATTAAAATTTTGATATACGGAGAATCGGACGGTTCTCCTTTTTTATTTAGGTCCTTCTACATATTCTGGATTATTAGAATCTTGCTTTTTCAATACTTTGAAAATGTATTTTCCTAATTTTTTGTAATCTATATCTTTCTTTGTCTTATTAGCCTTCTTGGCTTTGCGAATCAATTCGCGCGTCTCAATACGACTAATAATTCTCTCTCCTCCAACTAAATCCATTTGAGGCTTTCCGTCAGAACCTAAGATATACATTTTATCAATTTCTTCTTCTGAAACTTCCTCATCTTCGAAATCTAGTTCGTCTCCTATTTTAATACCCGAATTAGCATTTACTTCTAAAACATATTTAGTAATATCATTTTCTTCAGGCGTAGCTATAATTGTATCTTTACTGTGAGCTTTTCCTAGAACTGTATCATATACTTCATCATCTTGATTGATGAATATAATATCAATATCAAATTCCATTTCAGCAGTATTAAATACTACTTCTTTTTGATTTTCAGGCATGATAAATAACATACCTTCATCATCATCCATTTGCTCAACATTTCCCAATCCTTTAATACGGTCTTCTTCATTATCTGCAATTAGAACTTTATATTCTTTATCATTTATCGAAATTTTCTTAGTCTCCATACTTATTTAAAATAAATCAGTAGATTTTTTAAAATCCTTTATATCATTAGTTTTAAATACACGTTCTTTTAATGATTGAAAATTATCAGTAGGTAAAACTAATTCATCTTCAGAATACCACATTTGCTCTTTTGGTAATTTACCTTCATTCATAACTTTATTAGCTTGAAATTCTAATATTTTACTTTCTGGTATATAAGCTACTTTACTTTTTATAACTTGTCCAGGATTTTTTATTACTCTGTTATTGAAATAACCCGTAGCATTTGTAGCATCTGTAGTCCACCATTTATTTAAATATCCTTTATGATTTGATTTTCCTGTATTAGCTACAATTTCTGCTCTATAAATTGGAACAACAGAATTATCAAAATTTCTGTCAGCTCTCATTAAACTTGTCTTAACCGTATTATCAAATTCAGGAAGTTTATCTACAAAATCCATGTGCCTTTTAATTGCATTTGAAATATTATCAGATATTCCTAATTTCTTAGCAACTAATGCAGAAGTTTGACTATGGTCAATTCCCATCGCATTGTGTAGTGGCTTTGTAAAATCATGAAACAATGCAGCTTTTATTAATTCATCTTGCTTTTCTATCGGTTCCAAATTAGCATTATTTACTACCATTTTGGTATGGTCCATTGTATTCTTATCTACTTTATGCCATTTTGGATTTTCAGGTCTAGTTCCAAGATGCTCTTTAGTTCCTACATTTTTCCAAAAAACTTTTTGAAAACGATTAAATCTATCCCAATTTACATCTCCATTTTGTTCAATGAATGTATTAACAATTTTAGGATGTTTTTTACCAATTTTCTGACTAACAATTATTGTCTTAAGAGTAGGTACTGTAGTATCATAACCTTTTTTCACTGCTTGAATTCCTTTTATTGCTGTAGGTCCAACCATTGAAGCATCTACTAAATCTCCTAATCCCGATATTGCTGCTTCTTGATAATTTTTATTTTTGATATTTTGAATTGTTTTTTTTACTCCTTCTTCAGAAGTAAGATTATTAATTCCATTTATCGCAAATAAACCATCTACAATAGTCTTAGCTCCTGATGGAAGTGCACCATAAGCACCCATACTAAGTGGTAACAGAGGACTCATTGCAGCTCCATAAGTAGCAGATTTGAGTCCTTCGTAACCTCTTCTTTCTCTAGCAGCATTCGCTCCAATTTCATTTAACAGATAAGTAGCTTCTTTATTTCCAGAATTACTTGATTGTACTAATGAAGATAAATATTCAGAATATTTTTTAGGATTAGATTTTTTAATATTATTTATATCATTTGCTAATTGTTTTAAATCTTTCATATTATTCTACAGATTTTATTAAACCACTTCTATCATCAGTATTCTTTAGTAACTCGTAACAGATTAATTTACCCGTCTCAATTGCTATATCATCAGAAGGATTATCAGAATATTGCTTATATAAATCTTCTAATTTATCAGTAAGCTCTTTTCTAAGAGTCCATTCTTCCTTTTCAATTTCGGCAGTCTGCTCAATTCCTCCTTCATTTTTAATTATGACAGGAATACCTTTTGAAGTAATTTGATCTTTTAATTCCTCATTAATCTCTTCCAAATTGTGCTTTCTTGCATGAAGAGAACCTTCAGGAATCAAATTCATCTTACCACCTAATTGAAATTTAGCAATCTCTTGCTCTTCTTGCTTTTCATTTTTCTTTTTTAAAAACAATCTTATTTCTTCTAATTCAGGAATCTTAGCTCCCTTCTTTGATAATAATAACTGCGGAGTAGCACCTGCATAATTATTTAAATTCTGATTTAATATATTAACAGCCATAGAATTAGATTTGGCTAATTTATTTTGCTGATTAATATCTGTGATGATATCATTTTGTCTATTTGCTTCTTTAATAAACCTATTCGCCTTACTAGCTCCAAACAACATATTCTTCCTAGATAACTTTTGTGCAGCATCAATATCCAACGCAGAAGAACCATAAGCACTTGCTAATTCATCAACAGCTCCACTATTATAAGCTTTTGCTGTACGACTTCCAAACAAACCTGCAACAGCTCCAACTCCTGGAAGAGAATTTAATAATCCATGAGCAGTATTAGCTGCACCAACTCCTGCACGACTAGCTGCAGATTGGTCTATATTTGATAAACCAAAACCACCTAATGATGCCAATGCATCTAATGCTCCTGTAGCTAATGATAAACCTGGAATATTACTCAATTGATTTCTAAGTCCTTCTCGCATAGAAGCCTGCTGAGGGTCGAGACCTGCAGTAGATAACGACCCTAACAGATTTCCTGCAAAATTCATTCCTGCTTTTGCTCCTGCTGATAATGGATTTTTACCAGGATTACCAACAGTATTTTGCTTTGGTATATTAGCACTTACATCAAATTTCTTCGTCTGAAGATCCGATTTTACCAATCGATTCTGCAACGAAGGAAGAGTATTCTTCGGCTTAACTAGCGAAAATGGATTATTTAAATTCAATCCTGGTAAGACTGATAATGTATTTAATGTCCCCATTTTAAGCGTAACTTAAACTCATTAATGTATGGATTGCTGTAATTACTGCTAACTTATCACCTTTATATTTGATTCGTATTTTAACATACTTATCTCTAATCTTAGTAGTTCCTAGTGCTCCAATCTTTTCATCCTCATCAACAGGATTATAAAAAATTGGCTGTAAAACAACATTCCATTTATCTTCTGTATAATGTATATTTCCTAATCTTCTTCCGTAATCTTCGATATTTAAACAATCTTGATGCACTTTCAAACTATATTGATTCAAAACATTATCCCAAACAACTTCGGTCTGATATGTCTTTGTGCCTTCTTGATCTAAGATTATCTTTGGAAAATTAGTATTGATTGTATCATGTTCAACTCCATGTTCTTTCTTGAATATATCCTCTTTTGAAAACTTATAAACATCTCCAATGATTTCCATATCCAATGACTTTGGCTCAACATTATTCGATATAATTACCAAATTATCGAATATCTTATGGAATCCAACAGGAGTATTTACTATAAACTCAAATTCAAATGGCTCTTGCTTATTATACCACTTCGTAGGAGTGATATTATTAGTCTGATTTAAATCTGAATAATCTAATTCGTCGAATATTCCTGCACGACCATGTACGAAGAAACTATTACTTAACAACTTACGATATGCTTCTTTACCACGGTCTGATAACAATTTATAATTCTTAACAACAACAATGGAATCTGTAAATGTATTAGTAGTAACATCAACAACATGTCCCTCTTTATCAACAATTGATACTTCGGAAGTAATTCTTACATCTAACTTTATATAATATCTATTTTTGAAGATATTATGATTTAGCTGTAATTTATTTGTCAATGACTTATTGCTAATTCCTTTAGCAACCCATTCACCACTATCATTTACTATGATACTTTCATTTTCTATATCATTATGTTTTGTATATTCCTCGAAAATCTCTTCATCATCTTTTAAGTAAGAAGTGGAAACCTTTTCGATTTCAATTTCAAACTTATCTGATAACTGATAATTTCGATAAGAAATTGTGCTAAGATAATCAAAATTTTCGTCATTCCAAACATTTCCACACTGAGAATTTATATCATCAATATGTAAACCTTTTTCTGCATTCTGATTATTCCATAAAATTCCTAACAATTCTGCACGTCTTTGATCTAGAGAATAGAATATATTATCTATATTTTCTGAATACAATGGAGTCCATGAATATTTCGTAACCCACTGATCTAATCTTTCATTATAACATAAATTCCATATTCTATCTTTATTATAAAATGTAAACATCACATCTCCTTTATAATTATTAAAATGCGTCTTTACATTACGTGCTGCAACAATTGGATACTTATCTAATTCTGCTAATTCGATATTATCATTCAAAAATCTTTGAACTTTCATATCTGAAATTAAAACAAAACCTTTATGTTGATTATATCTCCAAATCTTCTTAGCATACGTATCAACTCCATATATTCCATTCGGAGTCTTTATTACTGATTCAGGCCATATACTTCCGTAATCAGGAGAAACTGGAGTAACTTGATTCTGCAAAACTCCTGCACCATACATGTGGATTGATTGTCCTGTACTTGTAGCAATCAACGCTTTTTCATTAATTGGGATGATTGCACATCCATGCTCAAATACACAGAATAAATTAACTCCCAACGGAATCAATTTTACAATTGCTCCATATTGTCTTTCAACATCTTGATAATCCATTCCTTGGAAAATGCGATACGCATTCTTGAAATCATCATTCACCTGAACATCACTAAACATGATTCTATTATCAAAAATATCTTTGATATATGGTACGTCAGGAGACGTAAAATACTTCTTAAATGGCAATGTAACATTATAACCATCACATAGTAACCATGATTCCTCAACTTTACCAGATGGGGCTGTGACGAGGCCTAACAATGGATGAAAACTTCTAGGATTACCCATCAATGCCATCTCTTCTGTATATTGTCTATTCTCTGCACGTAAACCTAAATTGTAATTTGATAAACATTTATAAGTAACCCACGTGCCCATTGGAACACTATTGATATCTGCTCTATTGATATCTCCCCATTCTTCTTTAGAAGTCTCTTTGAAACCTTTATATCCTTCTTTCCACGTATCAGGCTTTACGATTGTCTGATTCGTAGGAACATCTGGGTCGATGAAATTAGTATGTAATCTAATTGTAACTGTATTAGTAAAACAATCTCCTCTATATGTATCAGGAAATATTAAGAAATCAGATTCTGTATTATAATCAATTTCATAATCATTGTCCAAATCAAAACGATTTGTGATACTCATAAACGGAGTAGAATCATTACCTCTAATCTCAAAATATCTATCAAAATAAACAGATGAGAAATTATTAATCTTAATTGAATAGATTGTAGAATTATGTAAAACACTTTGCGTTCCTATAAACGGACAGAAAACACCTCTTGTGAGCTTATTATTCTCTTTAGAATAATCTTTAGCTCCAACAAAACCAAATTGCTTAACATCTTCTGCAGCTCCTACTCTTGTGGAAAAACCATACTTATTTACATACTTCAATGGAATATCACTTGGAATATATAACAAATTACTATTTACTCCACCATAACTTTCAATTGTCTTATCTAAATCTGCATCATATTGATTGATATAATATCTCGCTTCTCCTTGGTCTGCAACAGTTCTATATTTATGCTTAGCTTCCAAAACAAATTTATTATTATTCAATATACTTTGAATTTGTGGATTGATACTAGCATCCAAACATAATAAACCATTGGATTGACTTACCGAAGTCTCTCTCTTCCTATCTTTATAAGTAGTAGTGAGTAATCTATCCTTTGATATGAATGACTCGTATATATAATGGTCATTATTTTCATATAACATAGGACAATAACTAATTGGATCAATTCCAACGGAGAAACCTTGAGCTATTGTAATTGGAATTCTCTTCTGTCGTACGAAGAAAACTCCTTTTATATTAAACTTCTTTAATTCCTCTTTTACATCAACTGGCATTTTAAACTTAACACACAGAGGATGAATTTCTTGATTCTTATCATCCCTTACATGATGTACAGGCATCTTGAAAACTCCTTTTGTATTATCCAAATATTTAGTACCAATAAATAAATCTTTTGGAAGATAGTTGATTTCATCTTCATCTAATCTTAGATATTCATAGTAATTAGGAGCACTTTCAGGCTTTATATTACCTTTATACGTAAAATTAGGAGTATCTAACTTACTAAAATTACATCCACGTAAATTATATACTGGACTCAACGAATCATCATTAAATATGTAAACAACACCAAATCTATAAATCTCATCTGGCCAATAACCCAATGAATAATATACATTCAATGGATTATAATATTCCAACTGAGAAACATCATCATCTTTCTTCTTTTTATAATTTGGACTTACATAACCGATACTATCCTCTTTTTTACCACAGGAAACTTCAATGAAATACGATAAATTCTGCAAATTCTTATTGTCAACGATTGTCTGCTGAACATTTCCAAAAAATAACATATTCTGAACCTGCGCCTGAGATTTAACAGCGGTACATATATTATACTGAATATTCAATTCTTCCTGGTCTATAGTAGTTACATCTTCATAACCATTTAAACATATAACTAAACTATTAGCCTGAATTTTATATGGTTTTTCAACCTGACATGTCTCAGAAACTAAAACTCCATTTAAATCACACGTCTCTCTTTTATAATATAAATACGCGTAAGAAAAACTCGTATCAATATTAGAAACACTTAGAATAATTGCTTTATCTGTACGCTCATCTGCCAATGTACCTGAAATTGAGGCCACATCTGTCAATGAACCTTTAAATATACTAACAATACCTGACTCTGCAACTACATCTGTCTTATTATAATCATTATCAGCCAATTTCAAATAAAACGTATAATTTCCTCCACTCAATTGACCGTAAGATGTAACATTATATAAATCGATTTTTGGAATTTTATTTATGTTTCTGAATAATCTCGTCTGAGAATCAATTTTATCTTCTGAATATAAATTCGTCTGCATAAATTGGTCTCTATTCTTTATCTCATATCGATTGTTTTCAATCTTAGTAAATCTATTATTAACTATACGTGGAGGATTGAAATCATCGTTGATAATCAAATTAACAGTTCCATCATACGATGGCTGACATTCTATATCAATCGGATGATTTAAACTCGATTGTATCTTATCCGTACGAAAAGAAGTAATTGCTCCTTGAGCATCAACCATATTTTGCAATGGTTGATACTCATGAGCTAAATCTCCTTTTGTAGAATATCTTTTAATATACAATTTTGTATTATTACTATTTTCCATTTCCCGATTTAAATTTTTCACTTACATTATCCCACAATAAATCTGAATCTGATTTTGAAGGAAGATGATAACCTTCCATAGCTGGGACTGCAGGTATATATTTACCACAGTATCTATATTCCCATCCTCCTCTGTCTTGGTCTGCTACAATTGTATCTAAATTAAGACCTTCTTGTATATAAAATTCAATTGTACCATCAGTTCTTTGAGCTTTTAAAAATCCTTTCCAATAGTCATAGTCGGATTTCAATGAGCCCAACTCAATATGCTTTTCATCTTCTATTTCATTTAAATCATGGTCTACCATCAAATCTTGAATTTCATCATTGTTTTTATTGATCAATTCTTCTCGCTTTGCACTCTTATTTTGTAATGTAATTTTTAATTTAGTGATATCCTCATGTATCTTATTTAGATTAGTAACACGCCATGTGGGATCATCATAATCAGTATAATTAAAATCACCTGTCAAATCAACATTTATGGTCTTATCCAATGTCGTAACCAAACTATTAGAAGTACTTAAATCACCAGTCTGAAGATTAGCAAAACTTACTACTTCTTCATCAGGAATCAATTGAACTCCATTCAATAACAATGTAGTCTCACTTACTCTATTATTAGTAATCCAATCACCATTCCATTTGAAATTCTTAAAATTCCATGTATATGTGCCATTTTTTAATGCAATAGTAGTAACACTTTCTGTATTGATATTACTTGGAATCAATAAATAAAAATATTTATATTCTTCTGATTTAGAAGGTATATAACAAAATAGATGTACAGCCATTTCATCCATGACAGTCAATAAATAATTAACTAATTCTGTATCTTCATCATCATATCTCTTATCATCGTGTAATGTCATAGAATCTTTTGAAATTGGAACAGCAACAAAATCTATTTGATCATTAATTTTTGTCTTAAATAAACAGCAGAATGTACTGATTTTCTTATTATAAATAGAATCGTCATAAAAATCTTTCATAACCCATCCTTCTGCATGTTCAGTACCACCCGTATGGCTAGAATAATACATCAATACAAATGGACTATATAATGAAAATTTTCTTTCATCAGTTCCTGGTAATGTAGAATACCAATCATACTTTGAACCAACTTCACGCCAACTTACTAATTCGGTTTCATTATCGATTGTTGTAATATCCAACATTGGAGGATGAGTCACTTCATAATATAATCGTTTAAACCTGTCAAAATAAACTGCATTAGGAACTTGATAATAATTATTACACCAATAATAATTTCCTGGATTATTCTTTTTATGTCTATCAGCTCTAATACCACCAAAACAGTAGTCATACATATAAACTCTATCCCACTGTCTTTCCTTTTTCCCCTCTTCACGCAACTTTAATATATACTTTGTATAAAAATCAACTGAACTAGTAAGATGGTCTTTATCAAAAATCATTGAACCATTATTGGTCTGAATTTCATACTTAAAAGATAAATCTTTCTCTCCAGACCACATTCCTTGGTCATCAAAAACATTTAATTGATAATTTTCAATTTCAAAATCATCAGAAGTCTTTACTCCGATTGCAGGCTCATCTTCAGGATGCAATGAAATTGGATTCGTCATATCATAATCTAATCTCCAATCCTTACCTTTAGTCTCTTCTTCTAATCGATAAATTCTTGAATCTTCCAAACTCTCATTACGTATAAGAGCCATATTATCAACAGTAGTCTTTTTATCAATTAAACTAACTTCAGGAATTGCAATATAATCCTTGAGATTTCCAATCCAATCCTTCATTAGAATTTCAGAAAAATCATTTTTAGAATTATAAAATGAATTCATCAATTCACTTCCAATTAAGATTCGATGCCAATTTTTATATGTCTGCTTTGTCTCATCCATATAAATTCTAAGCTGAACTAAATATATATTCTCTTTATCAAATTCAGCTTCGAGTCCTTCTCTTTCAGGATCTATACATTCATCAGTATTAAACTGACATGAAATTATATTTTGTCCTAAGTAATTAACTTCATCCAATTCTTGAGAATAAGCTAATTTCAAATCATAATCATCATCTTCTGTACGTGCAGTAATTTTATAAATTCTAAATTCAGTAGATAATGAATCTAATGATGTAGTAGGACTTGTAATATCGAAATTAAATGTAATTTCATTTTCAGAAACTATATATTTATAATATTCTTCAAATGCTTTAACTTCATCAAAATCACCAATATTGTCTAAGTCAATTGTCAATGTCTGCTCGAAATTATCATATATTATATGCTTATTATTTTCTGCATTTTGAATCATTGGAACTGCTTCAACAAATATCGTATGTCTATCTTCTTTATCTTTTTCTATTAGAATCTTCAATTTTTTAAATTCCTCTTCAGATGGATCAACATCTTTTGTAAACAGGAATTTATTAATTGAAGTATATTTTACTTTATTTATATCGCAGATTTTACCGCATTTTGCTTTTGCATCAAAACCATCTCCTGGAGCCCAATCCACATAATCTAAAACCCAATCATTAGATTCATGCCAATAAAAATATCTTTTAACTCCATTCTCCATTAGATATCCAACTGCAATCCATACTTTTAATTTATTCAACAATGCTTGATTATCAAACAATAAATCGGAAGTAATCGCTTGAGCGGAGACTGCATAATCCAATGCAACATCTTCATCTCCACCAAAAAATCCTGGTTGCTTCAATTTGATTAGATATAAATTGAATTGGTCCAATGTAGCAATTCTGAATTTATAAGCTAACCATCCTGGAACTTCCCATGTAACATTGTCAAAATCATCTGAACCTGATTGATCTGTAGTATGAGTCTTAACAATATCTCTTAAAGAATATAGATTCTTATCTTCACTCAATACATAAAACTCAATCGTCTGATAAATCTTATCTTCATCTTCTTGCATGTATAGATAATATTTATCACCTGGATTCAATTTGAATGTCTCATCAGCAGAATATAATTGTATAGATTGCTGTGTGGATAAAACTGTATAATTATTATATTCTTCTGTCAATTCGATAAACTTAGATTCTCGCTCATTTGTCTGAGAATTATCGTATATCGTCTTAGGAGAAGGATATGAACCGATTTCAGTCATTTTATCAATCGGATTGTATGATACAATATATATTATTCCACCATACTCTTTGACTCCAATTGGAATGTAATTTGGACTTAGAATTGCATTTTTTAATTGATAATTTCCCATATCATTCTGTAATACATATTCATTTCCATTATATGTAATTACAGTACCATTTATGCAATCACTAAGTGATGTATTAGGAGCAGTTAGCGGATGTAAATCTGTATTCATTCCTCCTGTGAATGAATTTACTTGTGACTGTTTACTACTCATTGTTTACTAATATAAGATTTTTATTTTCATCTCTGTATGCAAAAAATTCATAATTTTTGATTTCTGTTATACCTTTTGCATGTTTTGTTAATTCTTCATTTTCTACTTTTATTCTTCCATACCACACCATGCCTTTTATTTTGGCAAGTACTTTGAATTGTTTTGTCAATATCATCCAACGCATTTTCAATTCTTTACCTTTTGATAATTTATTTTTATGTTCTTTATATTGACTTTCAAATAATCCAAAATACCAATAGTCATCTAATTTACCTTCATTTAATGACTGAATAGTTGCTTTTTGATGTTCGGTTATAAAACTCCAATATTTGCTACATCGCATACGTCTATTAAATTCAATTTTAGAATTAAATGTTTTTAATATAACGGTATAACCATAATGCAATACGTAAAGTAACTCACTCAATCCAACTTTGATAATCTTTTCTAACCGATCTTTTTTCTCCTTTTTTTCATAATGCATGATATCGATATAATCTTCATAAGTTCTCATTTGTCCGCTGATTGGAATTTTATTCGAATTAATATTATCTTCCAATCGCTTTTTTAAATTTCCCGACAATCTAACATAACGAAACATTTTACCTATTTGCAATGTAATCACATAAGCAGAGAAGTTTGTTTTTACATAATCAATGTTTTCAAAAAATCCTCTTTTATACATTTTCTTAAATTCTTCTCCTTCAATTTTTTGTAAGTAAATTTCTCCATTTCGTCTAATTGTCGCCCTATTAATATTAGATATTACAAAGGTATCATTATTATCGATAATATCCAATAAAACACGCTGAAAAAAATCAATAAAAGTATTCGCTATTTTCAACGAGGCATTTTCTGGTTTATAATTGCCATAAACATTTTTTAATTTTTCTGCAGTATGTTCGTTTTGATAAGCAGCATTTATAACATCTACCATATCAATCATAGAATTAGAAAAAACAGCATTTTCTCGTTTCATATAACATTGTTCAACTACTTCATTTCGCATATTATTAAAAATTATAAAACAGGATGGAAACTCTTTCCATACATCTTTCTATCCCAACGAGTCTTTACATCTAAAATATCATTCATTAAATTTTGATCTAGATGCTTAGGAATTCTAGCAGAATTACATAATCGTAACCAATCATTTTTAGCCGCTGTGGCGAGCTGAAACAATCCTCCGTCACGTCTTATCAAACTCTGCTTATATATATCCATATAAGTGCAATATGCTGCCAATGCAGCAACTTCTTTATCATTAAGATATGGAAGTCCATCATCATCTACTATTACACCGTGATATATAATTGTAACATTATTATAATCTCTATCAAAAACTAAATTCTCACCTTCTTGACGATATTTTAACATCATTCCTTTATCGTAAAAAACATTCTTATTCTTCTTCCACGATTCTATATAACCCTCAATCCACTGATTATATATATTAGGATAAACCATGATATTAGAGGAAGTCTGAGCTTCAACATTAGGAGCAACAACAACTTCTATCATATCTACATTACATGGTAACTTAATCTTTTTATCTTCTGTATTAGTCGTATATTTATATAATGCGGTCTGACGATTACCTATCAATTCCCATCCTGATAAACAAATATCTTCAAAATTTGTAGTATCTAGAGTAGTACCGTACAGTATATTGGCTTGGGAATAAACCGAATTAAAACTATTATTTTTCATAATTACTTAGGCTGCTGAGTATTTGGTAAAACAGGAGTAGCCAACTGACGATACCAACGAATATACTTCTCAGTAATTCTCTTCATGATTTCATCACTTAAAACTCCACATTCTGTTAATGTATCACCATCATTCGCACAACAATCCCATTCAGCTAATCTTCGTGGGTCTTGGAATAATGCTATAATTGATATATATTTTGTAAATGGAAGATTGAATATATAACCATCCATATTTCCATTTGAATTAATTGCAGTATCAATATATACGTATGGAGAATCTGCTCCTCTCTTCTTATATTTATGATAACGATATGCTTCATCAGTGTAAACATTGAATTTGATTTCTCTATCAATACTTCCGACGAATTTAACTGTATTTGCTCCTTTGATATTTACAATAGGCGGAATCTCAAAATGAAGTGCTTTCGCACCAATCGGTAGTTCACAACACTTTGACATATAATCACAACTTACTTCAATACAATTAATCGCTAAAAACAACTCTTCTAATGATACAAAACCATTTGCCAAAAACTCTCTTATAATTTGATTTCTCTCAGCTACGACTTCATCTTTTAACTGCTCAATCGAAATCTTAGGATTTGAATTGATTCCAGCTAAACCTGTAACAACATTATTATATATCGCACTCGCGATTGCTTCAATTGTCATAATTTTGGCTTTTTAAAAATAAAGCGGAGCGGGATTAACTCCCACCCCGCCATCTAAAGTAACTTATATTTTAACAGTAAAAGTCTTATACGCTTTCGATGTATAGCCATGAATACATGTATATGAAACTTCTACCGTGAACCGATCTCCAACCTGCGGCTCATATCCAGGCTTTGCTGTAACACCACCATCCGTATCGATAACATAATTATCATTGTCTGTTATCCTATAACTAAAAGTAGCATCTTTTAGCAAATCTGGGTCATCAACTGTAGCGGCAACAACAAACTTAGACATAAACTACTTCTTAGATTTCTTAGCCTTCTCGTAGCCTTCTACCTCAGCTGTAATTGTCTCAGGAAGCTCATTCGATACAACCTCTCCCTTCAAATCAGCCTTAGTGACCTCAGCATCAGGAAGAACTGTAACATGAGACTCATCCTGAGGACGATTCTGCATATCTACAATTGTATAACCTCCATCTGTAAGCTTAGTCTTAAGTGCATCATAAGAATCACGAGGAACATACATCGTAACTGTAACTACTGACTTATTAATCTGTCCTGCTACTGACATACCACCCATGAGACGTCTATCAACACGATAAGTAAAACTAATCTGGTCATAGAGCTGTCCTGCAATTGGCATCTCAACTGCCATAGGAGATGCAAAACGCAAATTCTCACTTGAAGGAAGACGGAGATTGTGGAGAATATACTCGTAAGTACCGAAACCTGGATGTCCCTTTATATAACTAACTGCACCAACTGTAACAATATTATGACGCCACTCATATATCAAATTAACTTCCTCATGAGGATCTACACACGACTCAGCACAATCAAATGAATAAATCTTGAAATTTACAATTTTAAGATTTGCATCTGACATTTCAATAAACAATGCAGTAGGATTCGTTGGAACAGTCGTATACGCTCTCCAATACTTTGAACCAACGGTATTACATGCATTAATCAATGCTACAACAGCCTCTGAAACATCCTCTGGAAGTTCAATATCAACAATTACAGGCTTCTTAAACTTCCATGTAGCAGTAGCAAACTCTCCCTGATAATCTGTCTTAGTACTTAGCTCAAAAACAAACTGTACATGCTTACCAACAATTGCAGGGTCGAACTCACCTACACGCATAAACATTCTATCAACGAATGGTTTTACACCCATAGTGTGATATACAGTTGTGTCTACAACACAATCCTTCTTATAATCACCTTCTCTGTCAATCTTAATATGATTTGTATCAATACTAAGAAGATTAGCGTCGTTTATAACGACTTCTTTTTGAAAATTAAACATATTATATAATTTTTAAATTAAATACTTTTTCAAGTTCTTCTTTTAATTCTTGAGGTCCTCCTTTACAGCATTTGCATCTGGAAGAATATTAATCTCATTTACCTCACGTGGAAGAACTGTCTTCTCAACAATGGTATAACCTTGCTCTTCGAGCTTAGCCTTAATATCAGCCCATGCAGTCTGAGGAACAAACATTGTAGCATTTACAAGAGATGTATTCTCCTGACCTACAACAGACAAACCACCAAGTCCTGTACGTTTTACCTCATAACCAAATGAAATCTGGTCGTACATAACACCCTCAATAGGCATCTCTGGCTTCATTGGTGAATTGAAACGAAGATTCTCATTAGTAGGAAGACGAAGATTACGAAGAAGATATCTATAAGTACCAAACTCAGGAGTACCAGCATTACCTGAAACATAATTACCTCCTACTCCCTTCTTAAGATAAACTTCCTCTATCAATACTAGCTCCTCTGAAGAACCTGAACAACGATCATCACACTCGTAAGAATAAACTGCTACACGCTTAGCAGCAATATCAGGATTTCCATGTGAACCAACCTCCTTACTAGTTATAACTTCACATAACCAACCTGCATCAAGTGGAAGAGGAACCTCGGCATATTCAAACTCAGGATACTGTGCAATTGCCTTCTGGATTGCAGCCTTAACTACTTCTTTAGCAGCAGCTATATCTGTAGGAAGAACTACATCAAATACAATTGGCTTCTTGAAACGATAGAGTGCAGTACCAAACTCACCATAATATGCTGCACCACCCATTCCAAACTCAAACTGATACTGAACATGCTTACCAAGAAGAGGAGAATCCTTCCTTAGGATTACATTTGCAAAAGCTCCCCATCCATGATCACCAGCAGTATGATAAATAGTCTTATCTACTACTCCGTCCTTCTTATAATTAGCCTCACGTGTAATTGCGATACCCTTCTCGTCAATTGTAATATCAGCAGGCTTATTGACTATAACTTCTTTCTGAAAATTAAACATAATAATAATTTTTTTAATTAATTACTCACTCTTCACGTCCTCTTTAGTTGCCTCAGCAGCTGGAAGAACTGTCACATTAAACTTGTGATTTGAATCGTATCTCTTAAGCTCTTCGAAGTCTACAAGACTTTTAAGACTCTTCTTAAATGCGTCTGCCAGAGACTCAAGTACATAGAATGTATGCAGAGTATTAGAAGCAACCTTCTGACCTACAACTGAAACTCCACCGATATTCTGACGACTTACAGTATAAGAAAAACTAAACTGAACATACTTCTGTCCGAAGATTGGAAGCTCTGGAACAGATGCTGATGCAAAACGAAGATTCTCGTATGTAGGAAGACGAAGATTCTGAATAAGATAATCATAAGTGCCAAATGGCTCGCGATTTGGAATATATACACTATAATCATCTGCGTACTTCTCGTCATTCTGCTGATAATCCTTCTTATACAGACGCTTCAAATCTTCATGTGCCTGACATGAATCATCGCAAGTAATCTCATAAATTGTCATTCGAGTACAATAGATGTAGCAATCCTTTCCATCAATATAAGTCTCATTACCACTCTTATGTGCTGTAAGTGGATAATTAGGTGCAGAAATTACCTTAGAAACAGCACTCCATACCTGCTTTCCTGCAGTAGCCAAATCCTCTGACAAAACGAGATCGAGAACCAATGGCTTTCTGAACTTCCACATTGCTGCTCCAAAATCACCACGATAATTAGGACGTGAACTGTACTCAATTATAATTTGCACATGCTTTCCAAGAAGCTTATGTGCCTTAATTCCAATTGTCATTACCTTACCTGCAATTGGATTTGTAAAATAAACTTTCTTGTCATCGACATTCGCTACATTATACTCAGCTCCTTCAATACGAAACGCTGATGTAGCAAACACCTTGACATCATTCAAATTGTTGAGAACAACTTCTCTTTGAAAATTAAACATAATTATTTAGATTTTAATTTTTTACTGTGGCTCCGCAATAGATTTATTTACAGCCAAATGAGTCTGAAGTCTAGGTTCTCCAACATTTTCTAAGAACAACTTCATATACAGATTTATGATTTCATAACATACATAATCTGGAAACTCTAATTTTGGTGTAGTATCCTCTACGGCTAAGAGCTGATCTTGTGTCATTGAAACATACATTGGAGCCTTAATATAAGTAACCAAAATTTTCTTTAGTTCCCACATTGAAGCTCCGCTGTGTATTTCAATATTTACAGTAGCTTGATTAACAACCCTCGATTTTTCTTCTGATTTTAATGCATAAAATCTATATTCATTTACTCCGATAAATTCTGGAGAGTATGAACCTTCTTTGATTTCTTCATCCATTTCAGGATTTGTAGGAGTCTCTTCTTTTGTATTCCTGTTGATAATTTGATAATATGGCTTCGTATGAGAAGGCTTCATATAATAATTATTCTTAATTCCAGAATACAAATCTGCTGTTAATCGTTGACATGGAGAAACAATCGTCTTGATTGTTTTTCCACAGTGTGATTTACTATTCGTACCTTTGAACTCTGCGAGACAATTTAATATATGAACATAATCCTTTGGCAATTCTAATTTCCAAATCGTATCTTCAAAATTTACAATTGGCTCACTTTTACATTCAATCTCCGCAATAGTCTGCAAAACTCCTATATCATCAGAACTCTGTTGATTGTATTCAGCTCTGTTGTATACCATGTTTGCATACTGTTGAATAGCTTTGTTGAAGAAGTAGATGAAATCTTCCAACAATATCGATGGAGCTTTCAACTTATTGGCTTCACTTAAAGCATATTCATAACTTTGTCTTAAAGTCATTTATTTATATTTTTATAAAGAATTTTCTACTTTTTAGTAACTGCTGGCTTCCTGCCTGCCTTGACCATATCAGGGAACGCAAGATCCTTGATTGCGTCATATACCTTCTGATTCTCAGGATTCTTAAGGTACATTACAATAGCATCGTCAGTTGCACCAAGCATTGTCTCACTGAACATCCAGATACCACTCTCCTTACGAATTATATCCTTATCCTTAGCCTCAATAATAAGAAGCTTCAATGCCTGGTCTGAACCAGTATACAAGTCTATAATCTCCTGAGGGTTCTTCTCTGCTCTAGTATATAAATAATCCTGCACATCACTATCAGGGACATTTCTCATCGACTTACCAAGTAACTTACACTTAGTAATACGTCCCGATGCAGTATCATTCTCAATAAATACATAGGCCTTCGTGACCTGCTGAATTCGTGAAATTCTCCTCTGAGAAACCTCACCTTCACGCTCTACATAAAAGTCTGCTCTTCCATATCGCTCCTGTGTACCATCAATGAGCAAAACACCATTACTGTCCTTTGCTGTTCTCTCAGGTGCAATTACAGGATTCGTCTTAATACACTCCCAAAGATTCTTCTCATACTCATCATCAAGATTAAAAGTACGTCCACTATAAACCTCAATCATAGCATCCTCTGGAATAAAAAACTCACGACGCTTATCATTGAGCTCATCAGGACTCAAAATCATCTCACTATCTCCATTATCATTATATCTTACCTTCTTAACAAAAGGAAAATTTGTTCCATTCTTCTGCTTCATTGGCTGCAAGAAGTACTTCTTCTCACGACCATATACATTCTTTAGGGTTACTTTATTCATATTATTATTTTATTCTATATTATTTTTCTTATCTAATGTTTTAAAAGTGCCCCTCTGAGAGAGGAGCACCTTAAAACAATTTTAATCTCTTTGGCTATTAGATTTCCTCAAGGATTGCTGAACGATATGGGTTCATAACACCCACACCATGATAACCCCAGTTGATAATCTTAGAACCAGCTACAGGACTAGAAACCTCTCCTGACTCAAGACCAGTCTTGCCACCTACACCACGTACAACGTTGTGGATGAGCTCACCGCCCTTATAAGAGAACATCATGAGTCCTGGAGTACCATTGGAATCAGATGTGAGATCGAGGAAGATTCCGTAACCCTTCTTAGGGAACTCGACGTCGAGTGAACGGTCAAGACGGAAAACCATTTTATTCGTAACTTTAATTATTTCTAATTAAACCAGACTATATCACTATCTTTTATATTGAAATTTATATCCTTTATGACTTCTTATGATTCTCTTTAAAACTCTTCTAATCTGACTTACATCAAGATTATTTTGAGTAGCACATTCTTTAATCGTATCGTATTCTCCAACTACTTCATTTGCTTTATTTAGCATTTGTATTGGTAAATTATCAACATAAACACTATAATATGGTTCTATATCAGAATCATCATTATTGTAATATTTCCATTGATAACCACCACTTAAGTAGCCTTTACTCAACGATTGCTTGATTGTATTTAATTGAAGAGCTTCTTCAGCTTCTGTGATGCTATCAAACATTCGTATAAACTTTCCACTTGCGGTATACTGAGCTATTTTTGTGTATTCTTTATTATAAGAAAATTCTTTTTTATAACTCCAATAATAACCGTATGCAGATTGAGATGCACCTAAACAATTGTTCCGAATTGCTTTTATGATATTATATAAATTAGTATTCGGATGTAAACTAATTGCTGCATCATTAATCGATTGATACGACCTTAAAAACTCTCCTTTTAAATCAAATTGATAAACTTTCTTTGTCTCAATTTGACATCCACCTTCACCTCCTCTTTTAGCATTGTAAACATTTTTACTTTTGAGAAGTGTCGATGTAACAATCTGTGCTTCTAATTCATAAGCTTGTCTTTTTCCCTCTTCAGTATCAGGAAACACTTGTATTATAGTTCTTTTAAAATTCTTATAACCGTATTTCTTTACTGCTTTGTGGAATGGGTATTTATTAGTTGCATTTCTTTCATTGTAAATTCCACATCCTATATACCCATCAAACACATCGGGATTTGTTCTGTGAACTCCGAAGTATAACTTTCCATTACTTAAGTTCACTGTAACATATACTATATATTTCAATTCCATAAGATAATTATTATTTCGATTATTACTAATCTATGCCTTTACAGGACTTACTAGTCGTTGAACGTTCCGCATGTGCTAATCACTAAGCGGCTTCGCTGCTGATTGTCCAATTTCTGCAATTTTCAAACATTCAAGCCTATACTTCCGTATTACTTTGTAGTCTGCAGAACTCTAAGGAGTTTCCAGCAATTAAATAATTTTATTTATACAGCCTCTAAGCTGCAGCGGGCAATAAAAGTGGTCTACCCGCAAACTCGTATGACTGATAAGTAGCACCAAGGTCTACATAATTCTTGGCACCCTGTGACCATACGAAGCATCCTGTGGTCTTCCAATCACGAATCCACTGTGCCATTACTCTCTGAATCTGCTGCCAGAGATTGGTATTACATACGAATACCCAGGTGTTGCCAGTAGGCTCCTCACACTTAGTTGCCATCTCATTCATTGCTGACTCGAAGATACGAGTAGTAAGCTTAGAGAAGACAAACTTAGTAGCAAAACGCTCTACCTGTGGAATGATACCCTCAGTTGCTACGATAGGACGACCAAGCTCATCAGAGATAGTTGTCTTACCATTTGCATCAAAATTACCCTTTGAGAAGAGGAGCTTGTTGTTACGAGCAGCCATGAAGCTGTCGAGACATGCCTTCTCTGCTCCAGTCAACTTATATGTGAAATCCTTGTCCTTTGTTGCAATGTTGATGAACTGATCCTCCATTGCAGCATACTTAGCAGACATATCAATATCACAACGAGTTGTACCGATAGTAGTACGATGCTTCTCAATATTAGACTGATACTTAGTAACGCTTTTCAATATGTCACCATATTGGCTAGACTATATCTTAAACTTCTTCTATATATTGGAATTTAAAACCTTTACAATGGCTTCTCTTTCCTTGAATAACATACTTAGCATTTTTATATCCATCTTTTTTACATTCACTTAAACAGGAATAAATTTGAATTAAATTTCCTTCCATATCATATCTACCAATTTTTCGGAATTCTTTATTATGAGGAATCTCAGGTAGATTATTAACTCTTGTGAATTTTTTTGGCTTCCAATCTTTCATGAATTCTAACTTTTCATAAGAGAATTGATAACCTAAGACGCGTTGACCTAATCTGATTGCTCTACTTATATGACTTGCATTTTTGGCTTCAGGATTGATGTATCTCATACAATCCATTAAACAATCAAATTCTGCAACGAAAACTCCAGAACTGTTATACATATAAACCTTTCTCTTTAAGACTTCAGGACATCCTCCTGAACCTCCTAATTTTATATTATATGTATCCTTTCTTCTTATAAACTCATCAGTCACAATTTCTGATTCAAACTTATAAGCTTCTTCTGCAGTATCAAAAACTTTAAGTGTCATTCTTTTAAAACTGTTGATTCCGTACTTATTCACTGCGAACTTGAACGGAGTGGTACTTCTTTTATATGATGCGGGTCTTGAAGTGTAAACTCCATTTCCTAGATATCCATCAAAAATTTCAGGATTATTAGTTTCATGAACTCCAACATATATTTTATTATTAGAAGTACATAATGTTAAGTAAACAATATATTTCATAATTTATTTTTTAGAAGTTCTCCCCCATTTCAGACTTATGTCTTACTCCATTTAGGATAGTCGTTGAACCTTATTTAGAGCTTCGCCATGCGATTGCTTTATCTAAATCTTGGCTGCTGATTGTCTCATCGGTGTATCACTTCCGTTGAGAGTTCCCAGCAATTAAAGGGATTTTCATTTATATCTTACGATATAACGGGACTTATTCTTGTATTGTTAGAAAATACTGAGCTATAGTTTAATCCAGTCTCATGAAGCTCTGGCATGTGGTTTGTGATAAAACGAGTATCAGTACCAACTACTAGATTAGCATCAATTACCTCCTTGTAATCATTGTCAACTACTCGACAAACATACTCAACTACTGCGTCTGAACGACGTACTGGAGACATCATTACCATACACTGCTGACGAGTCTCCTCAATTACGAATACATCGTACTGCTCATAGTAACGCTCAGGGAAGGTGAAGATTACCTCTGAACCATTTGCGCCATTACCATCAACAGCGAGGATTGGAATACGCTTTACGAAGTTAACCTCAATATCCCACTCAAGAAGGAATGAGTTAATTGGCTGGAACTTGTTAGGCTTACCCTTGTCCATAGTGTAAATGTTCATCAATGCTTCTGTAAGGCTTGTTGCTGTATACTGCTTATACAAATTTGAAACAATGCCAAGACGCTCTGGCTTTTCGCCAAGCCACTTATGAAAATCCTCATAAGTGCGCGTAGATCCCATCTGTGCATGGGACGAACTAAAACTTGTAATTCTCATATTTTTCTTATTTTAAATTATATTAAATTATCACCGAAAACTGTCTCTACAGAATTCCTGTGATTTGTAAAAACATCTAATGTCTTCTTTGTATCTTTAGGGACAATAGTTGTTTTAGGCTCTGATTTAGGAGCTGTCCTTACGCTCTTCAATTGACTCTTCCAATAATTGGAAATATCTGACATGGCATCAGCTCCAAAGAGTCTAAACCAAGCCATCTCTACTAGAACCTCTGGGTCATTCAAATCCTTGAAGAACCTAGTTGCTCCATTTTCATCTTGACTAGTGAGGTATTCATAAATTGCATTCTTTTCTGAATTCTCAACTTGCAATCTATCTGCCTTACTGTCTTTATAATCCATAGTGATTTCGTTGAAACTATTCAGAGAATTAGTAATTGAATCTCTAAAATTCTTTACTTTCTCCTCCTGAGCTGCAACTTCTTTCTGTGCGATTTCTTCTTCTCTCTTCTTATATTGTTCACGAATTGCACCGATTTTCTTCTGAAAGAGTTCTTCATTTGCCTTTGCCGATTCCAAATCTGCAAGCAATTCATCTTCAGTCATGTCATACTTTGATTTTAAATCAGCAACATACAACTCATCATCTGTATATTCGTCAACAGAATATGTCTTCTCGACAGGTCCATTCTGTTTAATATAATTATCTACTGCCTGCTGTGAGACCGCGTCAATAACACTCTTAAGATTTGTCTTATTCTCACGCAAATAATTGATTGTATCAATTTCTTCTTTACTTAGATTTGGAGTAGTTAATTCTCTCAGAATACTCAATCTTTCTTTTTGGTCCAATTCGTTAAAATTGACTTCACTCTCTGTTCCATCATCATTAGCATATCGAATCTTTCCATCCTGGATTCCATAATCCTTTAGGAAACTCTGTAGAAAATCAGTTACCTCTTCCTCTTCTTCACCTTCATTTGGCTCTGTAGGTTCTGTAGGCTCTGCTGGTTCTGCAGGTTCTGTAGGTTCTGATGCTGATGGTTCTGGAATGTCAACTACCTGAGTAGGCTCAGATGTTGGCTCATTTGGTTCAGATGTCCCCAACAAATCCTCGAAGGAGACACTGTTGTCTTCAATTTCGAAAATAGGCATAATTTTTTTACTTACATTTGTTCATATTAGCTATTAGCATATCTCTTATCTCTTTGAATATTACTGCAAATTTAATATAAAAAAATAATAAAACAAAATTTTTTTAATTTTTTTTTATCTTTTTTCAAAAAAAATTCGCAAAATCAAGATTGATTCTGCGAATTTACAAAATTAATTTGAAAAAACAAATAATCAACTTAAAAAATTTATCTTTTTACAGTGGTACATCATCATCTTCTATATCACCAATGATAGGTAATTCCGTTGAAGGAATCATACTTCTTTTCCGAATCTTATATTCTTTGATGCACGGTGCTTTATAAATCGTAAGTTTCTCCTTCTTCATAAATTAATAATTTACAATTAAACTATCTTCATATTCCTCTGGAGGAACTACGATAATATTCACTTCTTCTTCAGGAATTAATTCTACAAATTCGTAATATCTTTGATCATCAGAATGATAAATTCCAAAACAAAAAGAACCACGAACTCCTTTATGAATCATTTCTATTTTTAATTTTATTATATCTATCCACTTTTGAGCCATATATCGATCAAGTATATCTTTTTTAAATTTATGCTTTATCAGAATATTCTCAAATTCTTCTTCATTTTGAGTTATTATATAATTATCTATTATGGTAATTACTAAATTAGCTTCTGCATGTATTTGAATACATCCATAAATACAACACATGCAAAATAAAAATCCGATTAACGCTCTCATAATTTTTAGAGAATTAAAATACGTAATCTTTGAACTAAATCTATCTACTCAATCTTTTATATAATTACCGATTTCTCAGTAAAAATCTATTAATCGAAATCATCATCTCCAACACTTTCTCCTCTTCCATAAGATTCGAATTGAGAAGACATAGTTCCGTAAAATTCTTCGAATTTAATTTCTGGTTTTATGTAATACTTTTTCATATTATTTTAGTCTATTGAACTTTTACTGGTCTAATCTGTGCACCATATTCTTTGTCA
>JAGHSX010000014.1 GCA_018065645.1 Candidatus Scybalousia scybalohippi | reverse complement strand
TTACCTGTTGCAGATACTGTAGTGTAGTTTGCAGCTGTTGCTTCTTTGTATTCAAAACCTTGTGCTGAGATTGTTTCTGTTCCTGGAGTGATTGTTCCATTAAGAACTGCTGAAGTTTGTGCTACCTGTGTTGCAGCCAATGTTGCTACTTGTGGTGCTACTACTTCTGGTTGTTCACCTGAATCTTCACCTTCAAATACTGTGATATCGTCAAGGTACATACCTAACGCGTCACGACCTAGACTAAGGAACATAACCTGATATGTTGCTGATGGGTTAGGAAGTGCGATTGTGTCAACAGCAAATGCTGACATAGGATCACCATGTCCACCAAGAAGAGTCCATTCGTCTTCTGCAGTTGCTCTGTAGTAAACGCTCAATGAGTCTCCTGAACCATTGTAGTCTCTAATATAGTAAGCGTATGACAATGTTGGATTTTCCAATGATGTCAAATCAAATACTGGAGAAATCAATCTTGCTGATGCATTAGGTGTGTATGTAAAGTAAACTGAATGAGTACCTGTATTGTGGTATGAACCGTTGTATGTCCATGGAGTTGTACCTACAACTGCTTCTGTTGTCCAACAACCTAGGTCTCCACCTTCAAATCCTTCTGTGTATGGGAATGATGTTACATCACCACAAGCAGTAGCGAATGTTACTGTAGCAGTTACATCGATATTGTCTGCTGTACCACAATCACTCATTAGATATACACTATATTGAGTAGAAGCAGATAGGTCAGTCAATGTCCATGTTGTTTCACCTGATACTGAAACTTCTGTGTATTCTGATTCAGCAGCAGACTTGTAGTAAAGTTTCCAAGCATTGTGTTCTGTGTTGTCATCTGTCCAGCTAACAACTGCTGAAGATGATGTAATATCATCAACTGCTGGAGTGTTAGGAGCAGCACAACCAGGAATCAATGTTACTGTGAAGTCGTCAAGGTTCCAAGATGTAGAAGAGTATGATGCGTTGTTGTAACGTAATGCTATCAATGAACCTGCTTCTACTGTCATTCCATTGAAATCGTATGGTCCAACTAGGTTAGAACCATTTCTATTGAATGCTTCACCTGTTACTGTGTCAAGAACTACAAATGATGTAGGATCTGACAAGTCTGAGATAACACCTATTTCCAATGTACCAGCACTAGATGCTGAAGATGCTGTAGTGTTAGCATAGAATGAAACTCTTAGGTTTTCTATTGGTTCTGTGAATGGTGGAAGAGCAACAAGGTTGCTAGATCCCTTCAACTCCATAGAGTTTTGACCACTATGACAAGATTGAGAATATCCTGTATAAACTGCAGGGAATGTACCATTAGATGCTGTGTAAGAAGTAATGTTTGTCCAACATTGTAATGCAACTGCAACACCACTGCCTTGGTAACCTTCAAAATCTTCATTCCAAGGAAGAGTAGCGATAGCACCACAAGCTGTTCTCAATGTAGCTACATCTGAAGCAGCAGCAAATGAACCATCTTCACAAATAGCTTCTACATATACGTCGTATGATGTATTTGCTTCTAGGTTTGTAAATGTTGCTTGATTGTCATTTACTGTTTCCATTGTATATTCACCTGTACCATGTTGTCTATAGTAAACATTCCAAGAAGTAGCTGAGCCATTTTCTTGCCATGTTGCTGTTATAGCATCTTCTTCTGCAGAAACAAGAGCTACGTTTGTAACCTTAGCACAAGCATTACCTACGATAGAGATGTTGTCTATAGCTGCTGGAGGGTTAGTTCCAGCTGTATTATCGTTTCTCCATGCAAATACTATCTTCTTAACATCACCTGCTTGGATACCTGTTAGAGTGTAATCATAGTGTGTCCAATCGCTAATTTGAGTCAACATTGGAGATATTGCTTTACTGTCAGAAGGCATTGAACTTGTAGAAAGTTCTTCATCTGCGTTAAGCATAAATACTCTCATATAATCGTAAGTAGTATATGAAGTAGCTTCACCCATACCTTTGAAATCAAATGAAAGGTGATATTCCAATTGTTCATTGAATGGAACAATCAATGTTGCATAAGATATAGAAGTACTAGTCAATGTGTAATTATTTGTTACACCATTGTCATCTGAGATATATAAAGCGTTTCCACTTTCTGCTTCTGTTTCACCTGCATAGAATGTAGCAGAACCTATTGTCCATTGATTTGAACCAGAACCTGTAATTGTAAATTCTGTAATTTCTTCTGGATTTTCAAAGTCTTGTTCGTATGGAAGAGATTCCAATGGAAGACCAGGAATATTTAGTGAAACAACTGATGTAGCGTCTGCACTTTCTGTTTCACCACAAAGAGCTACTACATAGAATGAATAAGATGAAGAAGGGTTAACAGCTATAGATGCACTCATTTCTGTAACATCTACTGATTGATAATCTTCGTCTGTAGATTGTTTGTAGTAAACTCTCCAAGCAGAGTTAGATGCGTCTGTCCATGTTAGATTTGCATAATATGCGTCATCATAAGAAACAGTTGCTGTAAGACTTGTGTAGTTTGGACCTGGACATGATGGAAGATAATCTATCTCTACATCATCAAAGTACCAAGAAGTAGTAGTGTTTACTGAAGTGTAACGCATAGCCATTCTTGAACCAGGTTCAGCAGCAGCATATGAATAAGCGCATAGTATATATTGGCCTTGTCCTGTGTAAGGAACTGTATCCAATACTACGAATGTAGTTTGATCGTTAACGTCTGTCATATAACCTACTTCTACAGTACCTGCATAGCCTTCTGTAGTACCACATCTTGCAAAGAATTTCAATCTTAGAGATGTAATATCTTCATCTATTGCAGGGAATGCTGTAACGATGTTACCGCTCATAAATTCCATTGCACCAGCAGAACCATTGTGTGCTATAGAAGAAGCCAATGTAGTCAATGGGAATACTCTGCCGTCTGGAGTGTAAGTAGAAGTCAATGCACTTTCCATACATTCTGCACCATACTCATCTTCAAATGTCATTATGTAAGGAAGTTCTGTAACTACATCACAAGATGTGTGGAATGTAAGAGTATTAGAGTGGTCAACACTTTCTTCATTTCCACAGATAGTTGCAACGTATGCATTGTATGTTGTATTTGCTGTAAGACCTGTAAGAGTTACTGTTGGTTCGCCAGAAACATCAATAGAGTTTTCATATTCTTCCTCTGAAGAAGCTTTGTAGTAAACTCTCCAATCAGCGTTGTTTTCGTTGTTGTCTGTCCAAGTAAGAGTAGCAGATTCTTGATCTATAGTAGCAACTGCCAAGTTATGACTAGGACCAGAACATTCAGGAATCATTTCTATTACTATATCATCTATATAACAAGATGTGTAAGTAGAACCATAAGCTGAATTGTTTGTATAACGCAATGCTATGAAAGCAGGACCTTCAAAGTCAACACCACTGAATTCAAATGGACCATATTGTTCAAAGCTAGTGTTACCAGAACCATAGTGAAGAGTAACTGTATCAACAGGAACAAATGAGTCTGAATTTGCAACATCTGTCATATAACCAATTTCAAATGTTCCAGTGTAAGAAGTAGAACTCATATTTTCTCTTTGGTAGAATGATATTCTCAATTGGTCTAGGTCTACGTCAATAGCAGGACCTGCTACGATACCAGTACCTTTGAATTCCAATGCATTTCCACCAGAATATGCTCCAGAAGGATAGTTAGTCAAGATGTTAGGGAAATCACTGTATGATCCAGAAACTCTTGTCCAACAACCAAAGTCGTTAGAAGCTGTAGCATTGTCCCAGTTTTCTGTAAGAGGAAGTTGATCTTCAGAGAATGAAGTACAAAGTGTACGGAATGAAACTGTTTCTGATTCAGCAGATTCTTCACCAGAACAATCAGCAGTAACCTTTACAAAGTATTTTGTACTTGGTTCCAATGTAAGAGTAGCTGTAGGTTCACCTTGTGCAGGAACATCAGACCATTCTGTTTCACCATCTGCTCTGTAGTAAACAGTCCAAGATGTAGCAGAACCATTTTCTTGCCAAGCAACTGTTGCTTCGCTTTCTGAAACCTCGCTAATAACAACATTTGAAGGTTGAGCACAGCTCATACCATAGATAGAAATGTTATCTACAGCAGCAGGTGTATCATTGTGATAGTATGAATAGTCATATATTTTATATGTAAATGCTATTTGTTTTGTTGTACCAGCAACATCTGCAAGAATAGCATCAAAGTGTGTCCAATCATTTATGTCATGTGTCCAATCCATAATAGTTACTCTTGGCTGTGGAACTGAACCGTCTACTATTTCTGCAGAACCATCTATAAGATAAACTTTGAATCCTTCATAACATGTACTATACATATATTTACCACCAACTTTGTAGTCAAATGATAGGTGATATTCCATAGCATCTTCTGGGAATTCTACTGTAATAGCAGAAACTATAGTTTTTTCAGAGAATGATGAACCAGGTATTGGAGCAGAGAATGACTGACCATCACCAGATACATACATTGAGTAACCTTCTGTTGCTTCTTCCTCACCAGGATTGAATGTTGCGTTACCTATAACCCATGAATCTGAGCATTGGCTTGTCATAACGTAAGCGTGAACATCTTCTGGAGATTCAAATGTTTCTTCGTATAGAAGTTTTACAGGGATAGATGTAGTTTTGAATTGTTTTGTTTCTGTTCTATCTATGTTATCAGCATTACCACAGTTTGACATAATATATACAAAGTATTTTGTATTGTCTGTCAATCCTGTCAATGTTACTGATGTAGATGTAGCAGCAACGTCTGAATAATCTTCTTCATTTTCTGCTTTGTAGTAAACAACCCAAGCATTGTGTGACTCATCATTGTCAACCCAAGAAATTGTAGCAGATTCTGATGTAATATCAGAAAATGCAACGCTAGAGTTTGATGGAGCTGGACAAGAAGGAATCTCTGTTACTACGAAGTCGTCAAGGTTCCAAGATGTAGATGAAGAATAAGATGTGTAACGAAGAGCTATCTGTGCATCTGCGTATTCAGCACCTGAGAAACCATTGAAATCGTATGGTCCAACAAGTGGAGAACCATTTCTGTTGAATGCTTCGCCTGTTACTGTATCAAGAACTACGAAAGATGTAGCATCGTAAGGATCTGTCAAAACACCTACTTCCAATGTACCAGCACTAGATGCTGCTGTAGCAGTAGTGTTAGCATGGAATGTAAGTCTTAAGTTTTCTACAGATTCTGCGAAAGTAGGAAGACCAAGCAAGATGTTTCCACCCTTCAACTCCATAGAGTTTGCGCCAGAGTTACAAGCAGGAGCGTGACCTGCATAAACTGCTGGGAATGTACCATTGGATGCTGAAGCAGATTGAAGAGTATTCCAACATACTAGAGAAACAACACCACTACCTGTGTATGATTCAAATGTTTCTTCCCAAGGAAGTTCAGAGATAGCACCGCAAGCTGTGCGGAATGAGCCTGAAACCCAAGCAGAACCACAGTTGTTTTGTACTCTTACATCATAAACTGTGTTTGCAGCAAGGTTTGAGAATGTAGCTTCATTGTCAGTAACAACTTCTTCTACAGCATCTTCCCAAGTTTCAGAAGGAAGTTTGCATTGTGCTACATAACCTGATGCAGCATCAAGAGCGTTCCAAGTTATAGTCAAAGACTCTTCTTCTGCTGAAGCAAGAGAAATTGTTGAAGGAGCTTCACAGTATTCATCTTCTGAAGTGATACCTAATCTAATATTAGGGACACTACTTCTAGCACTACTAGCATCTGTCAATGCATATGGAGAAGCATCTCTATATGTATAGTAAGAAATACCAGAAGTGAATGAAGTACTTGTGTAGTTAGGATAACTTGAAGTGTAAGAACCTGTGTTATCCAATACAGCGATTACAAGGTTGCTCTCATTTGAATAAGTGAAAGGTGTTGAAAGTTCAATAGTAATCCAACCGTCAGCGCCTGTTGTAACAGAACCATTATAAACTTCTGTCAACTGCTCTGCTGTCAACAAATCACTTTGACTTGAGAACAAGTCTAATGCTGTTTCACCCAAATAAACAGCCCAAGTTCTAGTACCCCAGCTTGAGCCTGTTGGATGCCAACTGATTGATGTTATCTCACCTGATAAATTGATATCAGACTGATGATAAATCGCTTGTGATACAGCGTAATTATAATACATGTTAGCAGGTACTGTCTGTTGTGTAGTAGTACCATTACCTACAGGTAATATATAATTATTCTGCGCCACACCGCTGAAGCTTAACAATAAAGCCATCAGCAAGAAAATCCATCTGTTTTTCATTGTGTTTGTGTGTTAGTTAATAATTATGTTAATTTGACAATTTATTTTACCATATTAGCTAAAATGTATAATATCAACCGTGCAAAGATAATAAAAAATAGAGTAATCACAAAATTTAATATCCCCGACACAGTAGTTTCAAATATGATAATATGGTGATTTACAGAACATAAATCATAACAAAAAAAAACTATAGAAATAAAAAATCACTTTGCCTTTCCAACTCTTAGTTTCGCTAGCATAATTCTTCATTCTGGAATATCAAAACGAAGAGTTATTTTTCTGCAAAACGGATTTGTAATGTTTGCAAGTCCGACTTGTAATATTTGCAAATCGGACTTGCAGAATTTTTGATCTTCGTTTCAGCCTTGTAAATCCTCGTTTTTAGTTTCTAAAACAAAGTATTGGGCGTGCTCCTAGCACACAAAAAAAGAGCCCGCAATTTCTTGCGGACTCTTGAACTTTTAATAAAGTTTTATGTTGAACTTCTTACTTATTTCTTGATAAGTTTTTCTGTTCTTGTTGCGTTTGCTGTGATTACTCTTACATAGTAAACTCCACTTGCTAGGCTTTCTGTTGAGATATTGATTGTAGTTTGTCCTGCTGCAAGTTTGTTGCTTTGGATTGTTCTACCTTGAATATC